>NZ_RXWZ01000063.1 GCF_003970575.1 Mammaliicoccus fleurettii | reverse complement strand
AGGCAGTAAATGAATTAACTAAGTATATCCATTTTTATAATACTAATAGAATTACATTAAAAATGGCCGAATCCATAGCTTAGCTATGAACTCGACCAAAAATCCATTTTTATTATTTAGTTGTCTACTTGACAGGGTACAGTTCAAATTAAAGTGGGTTTATTCTTTATATTCATCTTTCAATATCCCCATATAAATATCTGTATGATATTGATTATTTATTAAAGCACCTTTTCTATCTCGGCCTTCTTCAATAAACCCAGCTTTTTTATATGAATTAATGGCACGTTCATTATAATCCAATACTCTTAAATATATTTTATTTAAGTTTAATGTATTAAAACCATAATTTAATATTACCTTGGTGACGCTAGTTCCTATCCTTTTTCCCCAATAGTTCGGATTAAATATACCGATAGCAAATCTTGCTTTATTATCTTCTTCTTCAAGTTTTAGACTAACTTGTCCAATAAAAACATCTTCATAATCGATAACCCACTCTAATGGGTTGCTATTTATCTCTTCAATCCAAAGTTCAGCTTTTTCTCTAGACTTTTCAGTACGATGATCTAATGATGAACCATACATTTTTAATAATTCTTTATCAAAAGGAACACTTAAATAATCTTCAACATCACTTAATTTTGCATCTCTTAATAATATATTTTCTGTAACTCTTATTGTTGTTTTTTCCAAATTAATCACCTACTCAATTTTAGATTGTTTTTACTATAAATAATTAAACTTACTCATCTATTCATTTATATAGTCTTTTACATTTATTAAATTCTATCACATAAAGAGAGTGAGCAAATAATGAAATATTCACTCCTCACTAACGATTTCTAGCTTAATTCTATCTGGGTCTTCGAAGTAAACAGCATAATGATTTTTACCGCCAGCATATGGGTGTTTATCTTCATACAAAATATTCATGCCGTTCTCTAATAAAATATTACTTATATTATCTACTTTATTTCTATTTGAAACACTGAAAGCTATGTGATTTAATCCTATTCTTTTTCTATGGTAACCATATTTTCTATACTCTTCTTCGACTTCTACAAAAACAATATAAGTTTTATCTAATTTAAAACTAAAACCATTTTCCCAATCTTGGTATAACTTATAACCTAACTCAGGTAATAACCATTCATAAAACTTTCTAGTTTTATTTATATCTTCTACATATATTTCTATATGATGTATAGCACCACTCATTACAGCCACCCACTATTTTTAAAAATTTATCTTCGTTTTATTTACTGAATATTCTAACATAAATACACATAAAAATAACCACTACGAAGAGTGGATGCGGAAAGTATATTGTCTATTTGTAAATATTTTTTCCCGCTGTTCAATACGTTCTATATGCTTATTATGATGTATATTATATAAATCTACCTGTAACTTATCAATGACCGTGATTCGGTTGTTACATCCATTCTGTGCATCCAAAAATAAAAAGCCCTCAACCACAAGGGCTGAGAGCTATATAATGGAGACGGCGGGAGTTGAACCCGCGTCCAGAGATCCTGATACAAATGTTTCTACGTGTGTAGTCAAGTCTTTATTGTTTCGCGTTGTATCAGGGGGCTGACACCCTATTACAACGCTAGTTTGATTAATCTCTTCTCGTCAGACTTCAAACGGCAGTGACGAGCGTATCCTACTTAAAGTTGAATCACGTTAACAGCACATAGGCGATGCTGTTAGGTGATGCAGAGTGCTATTACGCAGCTACTGCTAAGTTTTGTTGTTTGCCAGTTATTATAACTGTTGTGTTGATGACGAAGACAACCCTCCGACACGCTTCATAAGCTCGGGGACCCCTGTCGAATCCGTAACGTCCCCTCAATAAGAAATATACTTCTTTTTAGCAGAAGTATATTTAATCTTAACAATTTTTTATTGATTTATCAATAAAATTATTTAATATCTTTGTTTCATTGCTCTTTCAACGTCACGTTTTGCTTCTTTTTCTTTCAAAGCATGTCGTTTATCATAGTCACGCTTACCTTTTGCTACTCCTAAAAGCACTTTACAGTAACCGTGTTTAATGTAGAGCTTAAGTGGTATTAATGCATACCCTTTTTCTCTTGTAATACCAAAGAGTTTATCGATTTCTTTTCTTTTTAAAAGTAATTTACGATTTCTCAATGGATCATGGTTAAATCTATTTCCTTCTTCGTACGGTGCAATATGCATGTTGTATACGTACATTTCTCCGTTGTAAACACGTGCGTATGAATCTTTTAAGTTTGCACTACCTCGGCGAATGGATTTGATTTCAGTACCTTGAAGGACAATTCCCGCTTCAACCGTATCTTCTATTGTATAATCATGGCTTGCTTTACGATTTTGCGCTAATGGTTTGCTTTGAACTTTTGGCACATCCATCACCTACTTTCTATTTTTTCTTGCCTCTTGCTTTATTTTTTACATTTTTAGCTTTGTAATAAGGCTTTTTGTCTTTGTTATCTTGTCTACCGCCTTGTTTACCTTTTGCTCTGCCTTTTTTATGATGATTAGGCTTGTCACCTTCTTTAGATGTAGTACGTTTTTTGGCTTTGATTGTTTTTTCTCTCGCCAATCGTTCTCTATTTTTTTCAGCTATTGGCATACCTACAACTTGTAAATCTATCATTCTTTCATCAACGTTAACGTTAATTACTTTAACTTCCACTTTGTCACCAATTCTAAATACTTTAGCTTGGCGTTCACCTATAATAGCCATGTTCTTCTCATCAAAATTATAATAGTCATCTGTTAAGTTAGAGATGTGTACCATACCTTCTATTGTGTTCTCTAATTCAACGAACATACCAAAGTTAGCAACAGAACTTATAATACCTGTGAATACTTCTCCTACATGTTGTATCATGTATTCTGATTTCTTCAAGTCGTCTGTATCGCGTTCTGCATCAATTGCTCTTCTTTCACGTTTAGATGTATGTTCAGCTATATTAGGTAACACTTCTTCCCAATGTCTAATATTTTTACTATTCATAGACTTATCGATTAAATATTTACGTATTAATCTATGGACGATTAAGTCAGGATATCTTCTAATTGGTGATGTGAAATGTGTATAATAATCAGCTGACAAACCAAAGTGTCCTAAATTATCTTCACTGTATCTAGCTTGTTGCATACTTCTTAACATTAATGTAGAAATAACCATTTCTTCTTTTTGGCCAGCAACTTCTTGAACAATTTTTTGTAATGTTGATGGATGAATATCTTCACTTGATCCTTTAACAGCAAGACCAAAATTAGCAATAAATTCAAAGAACTTATTTAATCTTTCTGCTTTAGGATTTTCATGGACACGATAGATAAATGGTACTTCAAGTTTACTAAAATGCTCAGCGATTGTTTCGTTAGCAGATAACATAAAGCTTTCGATTAATCTTTCAGCATCATTTCTTTCTCTTACTTTAATGTCAGTTGGTATGCCATCTTCATCTACTAATACTTGTGCTTCTTTAATATCAAAATCAATTTCACCACGTCTTTTACGTTTAGCGATTAATTGTTGTGATAATTGTTGAGCTAAATCAAGCATTGGTGTAATTTCAGCATATTGATTTCGGATATCTTGATCTTCATTTTCAATAATAGAATTTACATCGGTATAAGTCATTCTATAATCAGAGTGGATCACACTTTCAAAAATATCATGACTTACCACTTCACCTTGTTGGTTAATTTCCATTCTACAGCTTAAAGTTAATCTATCTTCATTAGGGTTTAATGAACATATACCATTACTCAATCTATGTGGAATCATTGGAATAACTCTATCTACAAGATAAACACTTGTTGCTCTATCGTAAGCTTCATTATCTAATTCACTATTTTTAGTCACATAATAACTGACGTCAGCAATACTAACCGTAAGCTCTGTTAAACCATTATCAAGCGCTTTAATAGATACAGCATCATCTAAGTCTTTAGCATCTGCACCATCAATTGTTATTGTCAGTTCGTCTCTTAAATCACGTCTATCTTTTATTTCATCAGGTTTAATTTGATCGGGTACATTTTTAGCTTCTGCAATAACACTATCAGGAAACTCAATATTGATACCATGTTGATAAATTATAGATAATATATCAACACCTGGATCATTTTTATGACCAAGAATCGCCTTCACATGCCCTTCAGGATTATGTGAACCATCAGCATATTCAGTTATTTCTACTAATACTTTATGACCTTCAATCGCACCAAGATTTTTACCTTTAGGGATAAAGATATCTTGAGTGATACGCTTATCATCTGGTAATACGAAGCCAAAATGCTTAGCTTCAGTATATGTACCTACTACTTGCGTAATATTACGAGTTGTAATTGCTTTAACTCTTCCTTCTATTTTACCTTTATGGTCACCACGAGATGGCACAACTTCTACTAATACTTCATCACCATCCATTGCTTTATTAATTTGGTTAGGTGGTATGAAAATATCCTCGATTGTATCATCTTCAGGTCTTAAAAATGCAAAACCTTTCTTATGTTGACTCAATGTACCTTTAACAAGATCTGATTTATCTCTTGTCTTCTTATATCTATCCGTCTTTGTTCTTTCTAGTTGACCCGTTTGTTCTAAATCAACTAGAACTTTAATTAATTCTTTAAATGAATCAGCATTATTGAGTCCCATTACGTCTTGAAATTCACTTACTGTCATTGGACTGTATTCTTTATCATTGATGATTTCTTCAACTTCTTCTCTTAGATTCATAGTGGGCCTCCTTTCTCGTTTATATTATGATGTCTTATTCGGACCAATCTAATGATTCTAAGAACTGATACACGTCTTCGAATACTTTTTCTTTTTCTTGTCCGATTGTTATAACGTGACCAGATTCTTCATACCATTTAATATTTTTATCATCTGATGATGATTCATTGTAAATAATATTAGCTGAATCAGGATTAATCATTTCATCTTGTCTACCTTGAACGACAAATAAAGGATCAAACACTTCATCAACTTGATCTCTTACACCTTGAATTGTATCTTGCAATTCAGTCAAAGTATTTGTTGGATGAAAATGTTTCATTTCCTGTTCAATTTGTTCAGGTGTTTTTCCTTCATACTTCTTAAATTCTCTAGCGTATTCTAATACACCTTCAAACATTGTGCCTTCTGTTTTTATAAACATAGGGGAACACATTGTTATAATACCTTTTACATCTCTTTTTAAACTTAATTTTAAACTAAAAACGCCACCTAGTGAAAGTCCGGCTACTGCTATTTCAGTATAACCTTTTTCTTCCAAGAAATCATAGGCATCTAGACAATCTTTAAACCATACATATGGGCTGGATTCTAATATCTCTTCGGGAGGTCTACCATGACCTTCATAGTGTGGTGCATATGATGTATATCCTTTTTTCTGTAAGTATCGTCCTAGTTGTCTAACATCTGATGAATTACCTGTGAATCCATGTAAAAGTAGAACTGCTCTCTTTCCTTCTTCAAAGAAGAAAGGTTTAGGTAATTGAATTCTCATGATCGACCTTCCTTTAACATAATCTAGTTCTATTGTATCGTTTTTTTACTTGTAAACAAACAAAAAAGTCCGACAAGACAGTCGGACCACTACATTTTAAAGTAAGTTATTGCTAACATTAATAAGAAAAATAAAATTGATAAAATAATTGTAACTCTGTGTAAAAATAAATCTACTCCACGTTGTTTTTGTTTTCCAAATAATTGTTCTGCTCCGCCACTAATTGCACCAGATAATCCAGTACTTTTACCTTCTTGAAGTAACACGACGGTAATCAATGCAATACAAACGATGATTAATAAGACGATTAAAAATGTATGCATGGACTCGGTCCTCCTGTCTATTATAACAGTAGAATTATAGCATATTTACATTATTCACTCAAGTTTTCGTTAATTATACTCAACTGAAATACCTAATGATTTTAACATTTCAAAATAAGTCGGACAAGTCTTAGAAACACATGATGGGTCTAGCAACTTAACTCCATCAATTTTAGTACCAACTAAACTTAGTGACATAGCTACTCGATGATCGTCAAATGTGTCTAAAGTCGCTGCTTCAATTTGACCTGGCGTGATAGTCCATCCATCTTGATGTTCAACTACATCAATACCTAATTTAGAAAGACTTTCAGTTAATGCTGAAACACGATTACATTCATGATGACGAATATGCTCAACTCCTGTAATCGTAATTGGACCATCAGCAAAAGCAGCTAACGTACCAATTGTTAAAGCTTGGTCAGAACATGCATTCATATCTATCGTTAAATGACCTTTTAATTGTTCAGGACCAGAAATTACGACGTAGTCAGAACCTTTTTCAACAGTTGCGCCCATTCTCTCAAGAATATCTACAACTTCTAAATCAGGTTGATGACTTTCCATGTTTAAATGATTGATTTTAATTGTTGATTTATTTAGTGCAGCCAACGCCATAAAATAACAAGCAGTTGATAAATCAGCTTCTAAAGGTAATGTAGCTGGTTGATATTGACCTTGTTCAACTTTCAAATGTTTATAGTCATCTGAGACATCAACATTAATTCCAAATTGGTGCATCATCTCAATTGTTATATCAACGTAAGCACTTTGAACAATATTAGTAGTTAATTCTATTTCAGTTGGACGATTAAATAAAGGAGCAGCCATTAATAATCCACTAATAAATTGACTCGATTGGTTACCAGCAATTGAAACTTTTCCACCTGTTTGCGCTGTACCTTTTATAGTAATAGGTAATTGACCTTCTTCTTCAAGATATTTAACCTCTACTCCAAGTTGTTGTAATGCTTCATGAAGTGTTTGATGAGGTCTTACTGCTAATTGTTCAGTTGAAGTAACTGTAATTTCACTTTTTTCTTGTGTACCTAATATACCTGGTAAGAATCTCGCAGTAGTACCAGCAGAACCAATAAATATTTGCTGCTTATCTGGCAATTCTGCATGATTAATTCCTGTTATATGAATCTCATCTTCGATAAATTTGAAAGTAGCACCTAATTTTTTCAATGATTCCATACACCAATACGTATCATCACTTTTTAAGTATCCAGATAATTTTGAAGTGCCATTACTAAATCCTGCTAATATAAAAGCACGATTAGTTACACTTTTACTTCCTGGAATAATTACTTCTTTATTAAAAGATTGGTTGATAGGATGAAGTGTTAATGCTTCTACTCCATCTAAACTAGACCATGGTGATTTAGCACTTTTTAAATTAATCGTCATCTATGATCCTCCTAAAAAATTCATTGTCTCTATTATAGAACATTTTGATATGGAATGAAACGACAAAATATTGCTAGTTTAAAGCGTTAAAGAATATGTCGTGAGTTAATGTATTTTTGTGTAGTGAAGTAAGGCTCTATTTATCATGTTGTGCGAGTCTTGCAATATTCAGCCTCTCTATTTATCATGTTTGCCATGTCTTGATAAATTCACGCCTTCTATTTATCATGTTAGCCTCGTCTTGCAATATTCAACCGCTCTATTTATCATGTTTACCATGTCTTGCAATATTAAGCCTCTCTATTTATCATGTCTGCCACGTCTTGATAAGTTCACGAGCTACCTCACTTTATTTATTCAAAATAAAAAAGCACAAAAGGTGAGTCTACACCTTTTGTGCTCTTTATAAATCATTTTATATGCTCAATTATTTTGATAAGTTATAGAAAGCTTTGATTCCTTCAAATTTACCTGTTTCAAATAATTCGTCTTCGATACGTAATAATTGGTTGTATTTAGCAATACGGTCAGTTCTTGATAAAGAACCTGTTTTGATTTGACCAGCGTTTGTTGCTACTGCGATATCAGAAATTGTAGTATCTTCTGTTTCACCTGAACGGTGTGAGATTACTGCAGTGTAACCAGCTTTTTGAGCCATTTCGATTGCTTCGAATGTTTCTGTTAATGTACCGATTTGGTTAACTTTAATTAAGATTGAGTTACCGATACCTTTTTCGATACCTTCAGATAATTTTTCAGTGTTAGTAACGAATAAGTCGTCACCTACTAATTGTACACGGTCGCCGATACGTTCAGTAAGGATTTTCCATCCGTCCCAATCGTTTTCGTCCATACCATCTTCAATAGTGATAATTGGGTATTTGTTAACTAATTCTTCTAAGAAGTCTACTTGTTCTTCTGAAGAACGTTTAGCACCGTTTTCACCTTCAAATTTAGCGTAGTCATAAACGCCATTTTCGAAGAATTCTGAAGCTGCACAGTCAAATCCTAAGAATACATCTTTACCTGGCTCTAAACCAACAGCTTTAATAGCTTCTAATATTGTTTCAACGCCATCTTCAGTACCTTCAAATTTAGGAGCGAAACCACCTTCGTCACCTACTGCAGTTACTAATCCACGAGATTTTAAGATTTTAGCTAAGTTATGGAAGATTTCTGCTCCCCAACGTAAAGCTTCTTTAAATGTTGGAGCTCCAACTGGTAAAATCATGAATTCTTGGAATGCGATTGGTGCGTCTGAGTGAGAACCACCGTTTACAATGTTCATCATTGGAACTGGTAATTGAACACCATTGAATCCACCAAGATATTTATATAAAGGTTGTCCTAAGAAATCAGATGCAGCACGAGCTACAGCCATAGAAACACCAAGGATAGCATTAGCACCAAATTTAGCTTTGTTAGGTGTACCATCTAAAGCGATCATTAATTTATCGATAGAAACTTGTTCTAATACTGAGAATTCACCTTCAATAATTTCTGGTGCAATGATTTCGTTAACGTTTTCTACAGCTTTAAGAACACCTTTACCTAAATAACGTTCTTTGTCTCCGTCACGTAATTCTACTGCTTCGTATTCACCTGTTGAAGCTCCTGATGGTACTAATGCTCTACCAAAAGCCCCACTTTCAGTTAATACTTCTACTTCTACTGTTGGATTACCACGTGAATCTAAAACTTCGCGTGCATAAATATCTGTAATAATTGGCATAATTAAAACTCCTTTATAATGTTAATTGATTATTATTTAATTAATGTTTTTCCAGTCATATCTTCTGGTTGTTCTACTCCAAGTAAGTCTAGTAGTGTTGGTGCTAAGTCAGCAAGACGACCACCACTTCTAACTTCTACCCCTTCTTTTGTAACTATAACAGGAACAGGGTTTGTTGTATGAGTTGTCATAGGTGATTCACTATCTGTTAACACTTCATCAGAGTTACCATGGTCTGCTGTAATGATAGCTGTACCATTCATTGATAAAATCTTATCTACTACTTCACCTAAACATTCATCGACTGCTTCAATTGCTTTGATAGTAGGTTCAAGCATACCACTATGTCCTACCATATCAGGATTAGCAAAGTTTAAGATAATTAAATCTAAATCACCTTTATCTAATTCACCAATTAATGCATCTTTAACTTCGTAAGCACTCATTTCAGGTTTCAAGTCATAAGTTGCAACTTTTGGTGAGTCGATAAGAACGCGACGTTCACCTTTAAACTCTGAATGATTACCACCACTCATAAAGTATGTTACATGAGGGAATTTTTCAGTTTCTGCAATTCTAAGTTGGTTTAAGTTATGCTTTTCAGCAACTTCACCGATAGTATTTTTAATATCAACTGGTTTAAATGCAACTTCAGCGAATACATCGTCACTGTAGTTTGTGAATGTTACAAAGTATAAATCTTCTAGTTTACGTTTAAGTTCGAAACCTTCGAATTTTTCATTTGTATAAACTTGACTAAGTTGAGCCGCTCTATCAGGACGGAAGTTAAAGAATATTATTGAATCATGGCTGTTAACACCAGTGTTTTCAACATTTTTTTCTTCGTCTTTAACGATAAATGGCACGACAAATTCATCTGTTAAACCTTCTTTATAATTTGATTCTACACCTTCAATGGCAGTTTTGAAGACAGGACCTTCACCATTAGACATAGCATCATAAGCTTTTTCTTCACGATCCCAACGATTATCTCTGTCCATTGCATAATAACGACCAGAAATTGAAGCGAATTGACCGATACCTATTTCTTTAAATTTATCTTCTGTTTCTTCAATAAATTTAAGAGCAGATTTTTGATCAACGTCACGTCCATCAAGAAAACCGTGTACATATAATTTTTTAACGCCTTGTTTTTTCGCTAATTCTAAAAGTGCAAATAAATGTTTATAGTGGCTGTGTACACCGCCATCAGATAATAGACCCATTAAATGTAATGTAGAATCATTTTTAACGACATGGTTCATCGCTGCTTTTAATTCTTCAATTTCAAAGAAATCGCCATCTTCAATCGATTTATTTATTCTTGTTAAACTTTGGTATACGACTCTACCAGCACCAATATTTAAATGACCTACTTCAGAATTACCCATTTGTCCTTCTGGTAGACCAACATCTAAGCCACATGCAGATAATTCATTATGTGGATATTTGTTGTAATATCTATCAAAATTTGGTTTGTTGGCTTGTTTTACCGCATTACCATGCTCTTCTTCACGATTAGCAAAACCGTCAAGAATGATAAGCGCTGTTGGTTGTTTAGCCATTATTTAGCACCCTCTAATAATGCAACGAATGAATCAACTTTTAATGAAGCGCCGCCAACTAATGCGCCATCG
Organism: Mammaliicoccus fleurettii; assembly: GCF_003970575.1. Classification (GTDB taxonomy): domain Bacteria; phylum Bacillota; class Bacilli; order Staphylococcales; family Staphylococcaceae; genus Mammaliicoccus; species Mammaliicoccus fleurettii. The sequence goes on along the minus strand of NZ_RXWZ01000063.1, from coordinate 20,229 downwards.
ATATCTGATTGAGCCATATATTCTTTAATATTTTCTGGTTTAACACTACCGCCGTATTGAACACGTAAAGCCTCTGCTTCTTCTGGAGAGAAAGCTCCTGCTACAACGTTACGTACGTGTGCACACATTTGGTTTGCATCTTCTGAAGTAGAAGATTTACCAGTACCAATTGCCCAAATAGGTTCATAAGCGATTACTGTAGATTTTACTTGATCTTTAGAAAATCCTTTAAGTGCTGCTTCTACCTGACCGCCTACTACTGATTCAGCTTTACCAGCTTCTCTTTCTTCTAATGTTTCACCAACACAAATGATTGGTGTCATATTATGAGAAAATACTGCTAATGCTTTTTTATTAACATCTTCGTCAGTTTCACCGAAGTATTCACGACGTTCAGAATGTCCTAATACTACATATTTAACGCCTAAATCTTCAAGTGCTGCTGGAGAAGTTTCACCAGTGAATGCTCCATTATCTTCAAAGTATGCATTTTGAGCACCAATTTGTAAGCCTTGTGCTACGCCTTCTTTAGTTAAATTAACAAGTGCATCTAATTGTAAAGTTGGTGCACAAATTACTGAATCTACCTCGTTAGTATCTGGTAATGCTGGTAGTTCATTAACAAAATCTTTTGCTTCTTGAACTGTTTTATTCATTTTCCAGTTACCTGCGATAATTGGTTTTCTCATGATATAAAAACTCCTTTTATGATTATTTTTCAGAAATAGCTACGATGCCAGGTAGTTCTTTACCTTCTAAGTATTCTAGAGAAGCTCCGCCACCTGTTGAAATGTGTGAAAAGTCATCAGCAAATCCTAAGTCCATAGCAGCTGCTGCAGAATCTCCACCACCGATAATTGTTGTTGCATTTTCTAAGCTAGCAATTGCTTTACATACACCAATTGTACCTTTAGCAAAGTTACTTAATTCAAACACACCCATAGGTCCGTTCCATACTACTGTGTTTGCACCTTCTAATGCTTCACTAAACAATTCAACTGATTTAGGACCGATATCCATTGATTCTTGATCAGCTGGAATTTCATCAGCAGAAACGACCGTAATTTCAGCGTCATTTGAAAATTCTTTCGCTACTTTACAATCTATTGGTAAGATAATTTTGTCGCCAGCACGTTCAAGTAATTCTTTAGCAAAATCAACTTTATCTTCTTCTAAAAGTGATAATCCTATTTCTTTACCTTGAGCTTTGAAGAATGTATAAGCCATTCCGCCACCGATAATAACTTTATCTGCAATAGTTAATAAGTTTTCAATTACACCAATTTTATCTGAAACTTTCGCTCCACCTAAAATTGCTACTAAAGGACGTTCTGGTTCACTTACAACGCCACCGATAAATTTGATTTCTTTATCCATTAAGAAACCAGATGCTGTTTCAATGTTAGATGCGATACCAACATTTGAAGCATGTTCACGGTGAGCTGTACCGAATGCATCATTAATGAACACGTCACCTAATGAAGCCCAATATTTACCTAACTCAGAATCATTTTTAGATTCTTTTTTACCATCAACATCTTCGAAACGTGTATTTTCAAATACTAATACATCGCCTTCAGCTAATGTATCGATAGCATTTTCTAATTTTTCTCCACGTGTTTCTGGTACAAATGTTACTTCTTTATTTAATAGTTCACTTAAGCGTTCTGCTACTGGTTTAAGTGATAATTCTTTTTTGTCTTCTTCAGTTTTCACTTTACCTAAATGTGAGAATAAAATTACTTTACCGCCTTGCTCGATAATGTATTTTATTGTAGGAAGCGCTTGAACGATTCTGTTGTCGTTTGTAATTGCACCATCTTTCATTGGTACATTAAAATCTGCTCTTACAAGTACTTTTTTACCTTTTAAATCTACGTCTTTAACATTCTTCTTTGACATGATTTGTCTTCCTCCTCTAGATAATAGAAAATACAACATGATTAAAAATAAGCGGAGAAGCGATGTGCTCCCCGCTTACTTATAAGCATAACCTATTTAGTTCATTTATTTAAATTATTTGTTAGCTTGAGCTGCTAAATATTCTAAAGTACGAACTAATTGTGAAGTGTAAGACATTTCATTGTCATACCAAGATACAGTTTTAACTAATTGACGATCTCCAACAGTCATTACACGAGTTTGAGTTGCATCGAATAATGAACCGTAAGTGATACCAATGATATCAGAAGATACGATTTCATCTTCAGTGTAACCGAATGAATCATTTGTAGCATTTTTCATTGCTGCATTGATTTCTTCTACTGAAACTTCTTTGTCTAATACTGCAGTTAATTCAGTTACTGAACCAGTTGCTACTGGTACACGTTGAGCTGATCCATCTAATTTACCTTTTAATTCTGGAATTACTAAGCCGATAGCTTTAGCAGCACCAGTTGAGTTAGGTACGATGTTTTGAGCCGCAGCACGAGCACGACGGAAGTCACCTTTAGAATGTGGAGCGTCTAAAGTATTTTGGTCACCAGTGTATGCGTGGATAGTCATCATTAAACCTTCTACGATACCGTATTGATCATTTAATACTTTAGCCATTGGAGCTAAACAGTTAGTTGTACAAGATGCACCAGAAACGATTTCTTCTGAACCATCTAATTCGTCATGGTTAACGTTATAAACGATAGTTTTTAAATCGCCTGAAGCTGGAGCTGAAATTAATACTTTTTTAGCACCTGCATCGATGTGAGCTGAAGCTTTTTCTTTGTCAGCGAAGAAACCAGTACATTCTAATACTACGTCGATATCTAAATCGCCCCATGGTAATTCTTTAGGGTTAGGATTTTCGAAAGTTTTGATTTCTTTACCGTTTACGCGGAATCCGCCTTCGATAACTTCTACTTCGTCTTTGAAACGGCCTTGTGTAGAATCATATTTTAATAAATGAGCTAACATTGCGTCATCTGTTAAATCGTTGATTGCTACTACTTCGATGTTTTCTACTTCTTGTAATCTTCTAAATGCTAAACGACCTATTCTGCCAAATCCATTAATTGCTACTTTAGTTGCCATTATTGATGGCCTCCTTTATATTTGTTATTTCAAAAAGGCGATTAAACCTTTTATTCCAAGTTAATCATTGCTTTTGCAGCACCTTCATCTGTTATAAGGATAGTATTCTTAGGTGCTATCTCAAGATAAGCCTTAATAGCTTTTGCTTTAGAAGCACCCCCTGCTACTGCAAAAATATTTGTCTTAGTTGCTAAATCTTCTAGTTGCAAACCGATTGTTTTAACGCGATGTACGACTTCACCTTTGGAATTAAAATAATATCCAAAAGCTTCTCCGACTGCATGATGATGTTTCAATTGGCTTAATACTTCTTCTGAGGTTTTTCTTCTTTGTGCCATCTTCAGCGCATCACCAATACCGTGAATTATAAAATCTGAATGACGTATTGCATCAAGCACCTCTATCACTGCAGGTTCTGTCAACAACGTTTCATACGAACTTTCACTTACTTGGTCAGGAACATACAAGACCTTATACGACCCACCTGTTCGATTTGCCATACTTGCACAAATTGTATTAGCCTGGAATACTACGTTTTCTCCCAAACCACCACGCGCTGGCGTGAACAAAATGTCTTTATTCAATGGATGTAATGACTCACTAACTCTAGCCATTGTTGAACCACCCGTTACTGAAACTGAAGCTCGATCATACAATGACTGTTCTAGTAGTTCTGCTGTAACATTACCCATTTCTGCTTTAACCATCTCATCTGAATCCGAATTACCTCTCACTATATGTGCTTTCACACCATATCGATTAAATATTTCATCCTCAATATGATTAAAGCTAGAATAAAGTGTTAAATAATGTGATAACGAAGCAAGAATTTGTTCACCTGTTTCGGTCAATTTCATGCCTGTTGATTGAACGCTGAGTAAATCTTGTTGTTTTAACATTTCAATTTCAGTTCTCAATACCCGTTCAGTAATATTCATAACATCACTTAACGATCTTCGACCAATAGGTTGTTTCTTCTCAATCGTCGATAAGATATTAAAGCGTCGATACATCTTGTCAATCAAGTCAGGAACGAGTCTATGTTGTACCTTTAATAAATCTTCCATAAACAAGTCGCCTCCTCTAAGATTAACAGATGGGCATAATCTAACCTAGGTTAGACGTTTTTCGTCCCGTGCGGGTCAAAAAAATAATATCTGTTTACAGTTTTATAATACACCCCTGACTATAAGATTGCAAGATAAATGCGTTACTCTTTATTTCAATTCATCATACGCCTCAATCAATGTAACAAAATCCACGTTTCCTTCTTGTAAGACAACACCGTTATACTCAACTACTGGTACTCTAAGCATATATTTTTCATGTAATGTATCATCTTCTTCTATATTAATAGTAACAATTTTAATTTCATGATCATATTCATCTCTGAAAAAATCTAATTGTATTTTTGCATCGTCACATAAACCGCAATTTGAACCAATATAAAATTTGATATCCATAAAATCATCCTTCGTTATAATAAGCCTCCCCGAGACGAATCGAACGCCCATTTCAAGAACCGGAATCTTGCGTGTTATCCTTTACACTACGGAGAGATAAATCTTAATTATTAATTTATAATCACTTAACATCTTACGAATATAATAGAAGTATCAACTATAAGGAGTGAAGGATTATGACCACTAATCAAGCAGAAAACATCATTCGAAAAAGATGTGAACATTTTAATATGCAAGTCACTCAAATTCACTGCACTCAGCTTGTTGATTACGGAAACTATTATATCATTTATGCAAACATTGACAACATTTGTCGCAAATTTCCTGTGTATAAATCAGCTATTTAAGTTATAATATTCATCAGTAGGTCATATATTTTGACCATGTTTGACTTTATAGTGTATGATATGGTCATTAAGATATTCAAAGGAGGATTTAACTGATGAATTTAATACCAACAGTTATAGAAACAACAAATCGTGGGGAACGCGCTTATGATATTTACTCACGTTTATTGAAAGACCGCATTATTATGTTAGGATCAGCTATTGATGACAATGTAGCGAACTCAATCGTATCACAATTGTTATTTTTACAAGCACAAGATTCTGAGAAAGACATTTATTTATATATTAACTCACCAGGCGGAAGTGTAACAGCTGGTTTTGCTATTTATGATACAATTCAACATATTAAACCAGATGTACAAACAATTTGTATCGGTATGGCAGCATCAATGGGTTCATTCCTATTATCAGCTGGTGCAAAAGGTAAACGTTTCGCATTACCTAACAGTGAAGTGATGATTCACCAACCATTAGGTGGCGCACAAGGACAAGCTACAGAAATTGAAATCGCAGCTCGTCACATTTTACGTACTCGTGAAAAATTAAACAAAATTTTATCTGAAAGAACTGGACAACCAATTGAAAAAATTGAAAAAGACACAGATCGTGATAACTTCTTAACAGCTGATGAAGCTAAAGAATACGGTTTAATCGATGATGTAATGCATCCAGAAGATATGAAATAAATTTAATATACAAAAAACACCCGAAACTTAAGTTTTGGGTGTTTTTTTGTAGTTTAGGCGAAATTAATCTACGTCTTGACTCTTTTTAAAATTTGCAAATTCTGATTAACTAACATCTTGCTAAGGTCATTAATTCTATATTAAAAAGTCCAGGCAATCGACTATGTCTGGGCTTTTTTCTTATTAGCTTATTTTATTGTTTCGCCGCTTCTAATTTTATCTGCCATTTCATTGAGTTTACGTAGTCTATGGTTTATACCTGATTTAGATATTTTTCCTGTACTCACCATTTCTCCTAATTCTTTGATAGATACATCTTGGTTATCTATTCTTAATTTCGCTACTTCTCGTAACCGATCCGGTAAATTATCGATTCCAATTTCTTTATCTATAAGTTTAATGCTTTCTACTTGTTTCATTGCAGCACTTACTGTTTTATTTAAATTAGCTGTTTCGCAATTAACTAATCTATTTACAGAATTTCTCATGTCACGAATAATTCTAACATCTTCAAATTTAAGTAATGCTTGATATCCGCCAATTAAGCTTAAAAAGTCAGCTATTTTTTCTGCTTCTTTTAAATAACTGATATAACCTTTTTTACGTTCTAACTGTTTAGCGTTTAAACCATATTGATTCATTAATGCTGTTAAATCCGCTGAATGTTCTTCATATAATGAAAAAATTTCAAGGTGATAAGAAGATGTTTCTGGATTATTCACCGATCCTCCTGCTAAAAACGCACCTCTTAAGTAACTTCTTTTACAACAATCTTTTTGTAAAATATCTTTATCTATTTCTTGTTTAAACATACCTTCTTGTAGTATACCTAACTCATCTAATATTTCTTTAGCTTTTACTTTTATTCTACTGATATATATATTATTTTTTTTAAGTTTCATTTTCTTTCTTACTAATAATTCTACTTCCACTCCGAAGCATTTTTTTATGAGCGAAAATATACGGCGTGCTATCGCTGCATTTTCAGTTTGTACATTTATGACAAATTGTTGATTAGAAATACTCAAATTCCCATTCATTCTAATCAAAGCTGAAAGTTCTGCTTTTGCGCAACAGTCATCTACTTCAATTCTTGTTAATTCATTTTTCATTTCTGAAGCAAAGCTCACAGCAGATCATCCTTTCTTAATTTATATGTACATAAAAATAATGATATGCCGAAAGACATATCATACGTTTTGTATCTATTTTATCTTACATGGAATAGCCGGGCGTATCAAGTTTTTCAACTTATACAATTGATTATTTTTTTGTAGCCTCTTTGATTACACCAAATAACAACATTATTAAACCAATTATTAAGAAACTTATACCTATTTGTTGATTTGCAATTAAACCAATAAGCAGAAATATACAACCTATTAATACCATCATGATTTGAACATTCTTCATCAATGATCACCTCTTTTTGAAAGCTCTTACATTGATTCTACTTTATTTCTATATAAAAATATAGAGCGCGGGACAGAAATCTCATTCTAAAAAAAGATGTCATTATCCTACCCTCTATATTTCAAATTTATTTGTCTATCTTATATTGTATTGTACTAATTTCTCGTAAAGCTATTTCGTATATAAGTTGAGCAAGCACTTTATTATTATGTCTAATATATTGATGAGGCGTAATGCTCACTAAATTATTGTCGTGTATGCATTGTACACCCATCTCTTTTAATTTATCTCCATCAAAATGAACTTGCTTTGCATCTTCTTCTTCATATCTCATTAAAATATCTTTATTAAAGCGTTCATTTTGACAGATTACAAAATCGATAAATTCTTGGCCAACATGATCATGAATAGCTTTCACGTGGTCACTAACTGAATATCCAGTTGTTTCACCTTTTTGAGTCATAAGATTACATACATATAACCTTTCAGCATCAGTATGTATAATAGCGTCTTTAACTTTATCTAAAATCAAATTAGGTATTATACTTGTATATAGTGATCCTGGTCCCATAACGATTAAATCCGCTTCTTCTATTGCATCAATGGCTTCTTTCATTGGTTCAATATCTTCAGGTGTTAAAAAGACTTTTTCAATTTTTTTAGATGTTTTAGGGATATTAGATTCCCCTACTATAATTTCACCATCAGACATTACTGCATTTAATACAACACTTTTAGTTGTTGATGGAATGACTTGGCCTTTAATATTTAATATTTTGCTTAACTCTTTAACTGCATGACCAAAATCATCCGTAATATTTGTCATTGCTGCTAATAATAAATTTCCTATTGAATGTCCACCAAATTTTTCTTCTTCAAAACGATGTTGAAAAAGTTCTTCTAACATAGGTTCAGTGTCACTTAGAGCTGCCAGCACATTTCTTATATCTCCAGGAGCAGGTATATCCATCACATCACGAATTCTACCTGTACTACCACCATCATCTGCAACCGTTACGATGGCTGTAATATCTATTGGAAACTGTTTCAGTCCTCTCGCTAAAACAGAAAGACCTGTTCCGCCTCCAATTAATACAACTTTTAATTTTTTCATTTTTTCTTTTTACTTTCAATATGTGCATCGCGATGTGACGTATACACAGCATAGTCAAAGTTTTCTTTAATATCTTCTCCTAAACGTTTTGCAAGTGCGACAGATCTATGTTGACCACCTGTACAACCAATTGCAATTGTTAATTGAGATTTACCTTCTTTTTTGTAGCCTGGCAACATAAACATTAATAGGTCACTAAACTTTTTATAAAATGTATTTGTTTCTTTCCATTTCATAACGTACTGATAAACTTCGTCATCTAATCCAGTCAACGGTCTTAATTCTTGTACATAATATGGGTTAGGTAGAAATCTTACATCAAATACGATATCCGCATCAATCGGCATTCCGTGTTTGAAACCGAAACTTAACACCCTTACTTGGAATGTTGTAGAAGGATCTTTTTCAAATGTTGCATTCAACTCTTCTTTCAAAGCTTTCGGTTTCATTTCAGTCGTATCTATTACGAAATTGCTTATACCTTTAATATCATTCAAGAGATCTCTTTCTTCTTCAATAGCAGATAATAAGCTACCCTTTTCACTTAAAGGATGGGTTCTTCTCGTTTCTTTATATCTTGAAATTAATTTTTTATCACTTGCTTCTAAAAATATAATATCTACGATAACTCTTTTTTCACTTTGTATAAAATCCAATTCTTTTCTTAAGTCACCAAAGAAATCTTTACCTCTTAAATCAATTCCAATTGCCACTTTTGATAAAGAAGGGTTACCTTGATCCATTAAATCAACAAACTTTTGTAATAAAATTGGAGGTAAATTATCAACGCAAAAATATCCTAAATCTTCTAATGCTTGTAATGCGACAGATTTCCCCGCACCAGACATACCAGTAACTACAAGCAATTCATTTTTTACATTACTTTTGTCGGTAAGTTGCATAGCACTTCTCCTTTAACTATCATATGTATCTTAATCTTACATGATAATGCTATAAAAAACATTAAATAAATGGTCTATTTAAATCTATACCCGCCTTTTTAAACTATATCAAGTAAAAGAAAAATCATACATAAAAAGTGTTTGGGATTTAAATCCTAACTCAAAATAAATAAGCATATCTTACGATTTTGTTCGTGCATGCTTGCCTAGGAGTATGGCTCGAGCCTGTAGTCTCTCTCGCATACTTTTCCCTCAGGCGTCCACACTACAAAATCGTTGGAAATATTTATTTTTATATAGAAAACAGTTTTTTCTAAGAGCTAGCTAAATGATTATCATTAAAATACTAGGACATTTATGTCAAAGGCAATTAATCTTAAGTATATATATTTACACAAATTGAAAAAAGTGTAAGTAAGGGTATCTATATTCACACAAGTCAGTAGAAGTGTAAGTAAAGATGTCCATATTCACATAAGTGAAGAGAAGTGTAAACATGGATATCTGTATTCACACAAGTCGAAAGAAGTGTAACTAAGGATGCCTATGTTAACACAAGACAGTAGAAGTGTAAGTAAGAGTATTTATATTCACACAAGTCGAGAGAAGTGTAAGCATGCGCATAAAAAATGCCAACAAAGTCTATAGTTGCCACAATGATTTTCATAAAAAATAAAAGCAGGAATTCAATTTTAATAATGAATTCCTGCTCTTTATTAATTATATTAATTGTTCTTCGTCTTCAAGTGATTCAATATATGCTTGTGCATTTTGTGCTGCAATACTACCATCACCAGTAGCTGTAACGATTTGACGTAATGTTTTTTCACGAACATCGCCTGCTGCATATACACCAGGTACGTTAGTTTCCATTTCGTCATTTGTTTCAATATAACCGTTCTCATTCAATATACCTAATGATTCAAATGGTTTAGTCAATGGTTTCATACCAATATAAATAAACACACCATCAGCTTGATGTTCTGTTTCAGTACCATCTTCAGTAGAAACTAAAGTAACAGATCCTACTTTACCATCTTTTTCATTGATTGTTTTTAATGTTGTATTCCAAATAAAATCAATTTTTTCATTTTTAAATGCACGGTCTTGAATGATTTTTTGAGCTCTTAACTCATCTCTTCTATGAACGATTGTAACTTTGTCAGCGAATTTAGTTAAGAATATACCTTCTTCTACTGCTGAGTCTCCGCCACCAATTACATATAAGTTCTTACCTTTAAAGAATGCACCGTCACATACTGCACAATAACTTACACCACGGCCACCTAGTTCTTGTTCACCTGGAACGCCGATTTTTTTGTATTCTGCACCTGTTGCAATAATGATAGCGTGCGCTGTTAATGATTTGTCTCCCATATTAACAACTTTATAAGAACCTTTATCTTCTATATTTTTTATGTCCCCATATTCATATTTAGCACCAAATTTTTGGGCATGTGTAAACATTTTAGTTGATAAATCTGGACCTGTAATTAAATCAAATCCTGGGAAGTTTTCTACATCTTCTGTATTTGCCATTTGTCCACCTGGCATACCGCGCTCTATCATTACAGTTGATAAATTTGCTCTTGAAGCATAAACAGCAGCTGTCATTCCTGCAGGGCCTGCTCCAACTATAATTACATCATAATCTACTTGTGTAGTCATTTATAAACTGCCTCCTCTTATTAATTCAGTAAAATTGTACATCAATATTTTTATTAAGTATAACTATATGCTCACTATAGCATCGATTGCTTTATTTAAGCGATACGTCGTTATATTGAATGAATTTTTAATTTCTTTTTTTGTTACTTTTATATTTAACATTTTCAAATAAATATAAACTGAGGCTGCTACATAATGATCAACTTGTTCTATTGATTCATTATCTGCTATTAACATCTCAGCATGCTCAATCCATGATACAAATAATTCTTTCCCATAATGTTGATATTCTGATTGTTCAATGAGTTTCATACCTTTATCAATAAAACCTAATTTATTGAGATGCAGATTTTGAAAAGTATACGTTATATATAACCTTTCATAGTCAGGTAGACTTTCTAAGACTTCCCATAATTCATGTGACATTACAAGTTCACGGTGCTTCATATGACCTATTAAAAATATGCCATACAATCTATACCTGTAGTCTTCATCTTTTAATAACGGTAATACATGGCTATCTAACATTTCTTTAAGTTCATCAATTTTCCAAGGTGGTAATTGACTATGATATTGTACACTATCTTCAAATTTTTGCCAATGTCTTTTTGCTTCTTCTTCAAAGCCTAAATGGTAGTAGTTATAACTTAATGCATGATGAAGTTGTGGCATTGAAGCTTGTGCTTTTTTCAAAAGTGGAACGAGCAACTCATTTGAAGGCTTGTGTCTTCCTAAATAGCTTAGAACAACACCTAACTTGAAGGATTCCTCATCGTTAATTGGATGTAATTTACTTAATTGCTTTAAATATTGTTGAAAGCGTTCTAACTGTTCCGTATTGTATAACAATAAAGTCATATGACATAAAGCATATATATCTGACGGATTATCTTCCAATATCGTTTGAAGTAACGCTTCAGCCTCTTCATATTGATTATTATAAAGCATCGACATCGCTTTTAAATTCATGATATGTTTGTCTTCTTGAATTGTTGCACGTTGTCTTTCTATATAATCATTTGCTTCTTGTAGCCTACCATTTGCAAATAAATATTGAAAAATATGTTGAATTACAAATCTTTCAGCCTCTTCTTCAACGACCGTTTGATTATCATACTTCACTTCGAACATTTGAATCATTTCTTCAAAATAATCTTGATCATCTTCTTCTGTTACATAGCGAAGCCCAAATAAAAATGCTTTATTAGGTTCGTTCGTCTTTATAAACATTTGACTCAAATAAAAATAATAATCTGTAACATAATTATCTTTTGCTATTTGATCATACATCATTTCTTCTGCTCTTGTAGTTTGGTTAAGTTCCACTAGACACTCAGTATAAGGTGGTATAATTACAAAATCATCAGGTGATTGTTCAAGTGCTTTTTTAAATAAAGACTCAGCATATACATATTCTTGTTCTCTCATTTTTTCCATTGCCTTATGATAGTAAAAGTCTTTATCAAACTTTACATGTATTATATTTGAATTGTCTCCCAACGATTAACTCACCACCTCTGTTTAAGTTGCATAGGATTACCATATGCCATCATGCCATCGGGAACGTCTTTCGTAACGATTGTCCCACTAGCAATAGCCGCATTATTCCCTATATTAACACCTGCTAGTACCGTTGCATTTGCTCCGATTAATACATTGTTCCCTATATTCACATTCCCAATTCTATATTCTTCTACTAAATATTCATGACATAGAATGGTAGCGTTGTAACCTATAATACAATTTTCACCGATTGTGATTAACTCTGGATACATGATGTCAGGTGTAGCTTTAAATGCAAAAGCTGTCTCTTGACCAATTTTCATATTCAACCCTTTTCTGTATATAAAATGCTTCCATTTAACACTCGGCATATATCTACTAAGTTCAATGATAATAACATTTTTCAAAACTTTTATAAAACGTATTGTTTCGTACATTTTCCATAATGGGTTTGCCCCAGATACTTTTTTAGTTTTTAATGCTCTCACATAAACACTTCTTTCAGTTTAGTTATGATAATAACCTTTAACATCTCTGAATTTTTTCGGATTATAACGTATTCTTCTATAAATAATACATGCTATTGAAACTACAATGATAACAATCGAAATCACTTGAGCGATTCTCAAGCTTTCTGTAAGCATTAAACTATCCGTTCTTAAACCTTCAATAAAGAACCTACCAATTGAATAATAAATTAAATAAGCAAAGAAAGTCTCACCAATTTTCAATTGTGGACGTATTAATAATAATAAAATAAAACCAACTATATTCCAGACAGATTCGTATAAGAATGTTGGATGATAATAAATACCATCTATTTGCATATGGTTAATTATAAATTCTGGTATATGTAAATCTTCAAGGAAACTACGTGATACAGGACCACCATGTGCTTCTTGATTCATGAAATTTCCCCATCTACCAATAGCTTGTGCCAATATAATACTTGGTGCCACAATATCAACCATTTGGAAAAATGATAAATTTTTCATTCTACATATTATGAATCCAGTTATAAACGCTCCAATTAACCCACCATGAATTGCAATTCCGCCGTTCATAATAAGTGGTATCTCTACTAAATGCTGACTATAATAACCCCACTCAAATGCTACATAATAAATCCTTGCGCATATTATTGCCATAACAACGCACCAAATAATTAAATCAATTAATGTTTCTTCCTTTATTCCAACTTTTTTCGCCGTTCTTTGAGCTAATAGATAGCCGATTAAGATACCTGAAGCAATAATGATGCCATACCATCTTATTGCTAGAGGTCCTAATTGTACCGCTACTGGGTCAATACCTAACACACCCATTATTCATTCTCCTTACGTGCATTTTTCAAAATTTCTGCATTAAGTCGATTATTAAATTCCTCTGCCGTATTAATACCCATGTTGTTTAATCGATAATTCATTGCAGCAACTTCGATAATAACAGCTAAGTTTCTACCCGGTCTAACAGGAATGGTTTTCTTAGTAATCTTAGAATCTAATATTTTTAAAGTTTCTTCATTTAATCCAACTCGGTCATAAATCTTTTCTTTATTCCAAGTTTCAAGATTAATATTCAGCTTAATTCTTTTCTCCATTAATATAGATCCAGCTCCAAATAAAGTCATAACATTAATAATGCCAAGTCCTCTTATTTCAAGCAGATGTTCAATTATTTTTGGTGCTTTCCCAATTAGTTCATTCTTATTAATTTCTTTAATTTCGACATTATCATCTGCTACAAGTCTGTGACCACGTTTTACAAGTTCTAGTGCAGTTTCACTTTTACCAACACCACTATCTCCTGTAATAAGAACACCAACACCATACACATCAACTAATACACCATGTAAAGAAGTTTCAGGAGCTAATTCTCTTTCTAAATATCCTGTTACTTGCCCCATTAATTTCGTCGTTGAAGATTCACTTTTTAGAAGCGGTGTATTGGTCTCATTACAACTTTGGATTAATTCTTCTGGAGCATCTAATCCACGCGTAATAATAATTGCTGGTGTTTCAGGACGACATAATTTAGCCATTCTACCTTGTTTTTCTTCATCTGGTAATAAATTATAAAAAGATAATTCAGTTGTACCTAATACTTGAATTCGGTCAGATGAGTAATGCGAAAAATACCCCGCCATCTCTAAGCCTGGGCGTGATAAATCAGTCTCAGTTATTTTACGATGTAGTCCTACTTTACCTGCAAGGACTTCCATATTAAATTGTTCTATTAATTTACTACTTGATATCATAGGGTTCACCTCTAGGTTAATATATATTAATTCTAATGAACTTTAACAATAACTGCAATCATTATAAATATTAGGACAGTATCTTTAATAGAACATAATTCTGAGTAATGTCCGTATGTGGTGCTGTTTAAGGAGCACTATTCAGAATTTTGCCAGTTAGAACTTTTTAAGGAGCACTATTCAGAATTTTGCCAGTTAGAACTTTCTAAGGAGCATTATTCGGAATTCTGCTAGTTAGAACTTTTTAAGGAGCACTATTCAGAATTTTGCCAGTTAGAGCTTTCTAAGGAGCATTATTCAAAATTTTGCCAGTTAGAACTTTTTAAGGAGCACTATTCAGAATTTTGCCAGTTAGAACTATCTAAGGAGCATTATTTAGTATTCAATACACAAAAATTCTCCCAGTCCATTAAATATATAACAGACTGGGAGAATTTACTTGTGAAAAGGACCAGTGTCCCTTTGATTATTGATTAAATACCAGTATTTTGATCATTATTTTTATTGAATGATCTTATAATATTTTTTAAAGATTCGTCTAGTTGCTGTATTGGGTCTTGGTCAGTTGTTTCTCTATCGTTAAACTGTTTATCAAATTCAGTTTTACCTGATTTAGCAGTTGTTTTAACTTTACTCAACAAATCTTCAAATAAATTTTCTACATTTTCTTTAGATTTACTCGTGAAAGCTGAAGCATTCTTTTGATTATTTGAAGTTGCTTCAAGTAATTTCACCGCTTCATCTACTGTTACTTTACCACTTTCAATAAGGTCTAATATCTTTAATTGTACTTCGTTCATATAATTCCCTCCCGGTTTATGTTCGATCTCTCTCTAGGATCGGTTTTAAATATTTACCAGTATAAGATGCGTCTACTTTCACTATATCTTCTGGTGTTCCAGTTGCGATAATTTCACCACCACCATCTCCACCTTCAGGACCTAAGTCAATGATATAGTCAGCTGTTTTAATGACATCTAAATTATGTTCTATAATTATGACAGAGTCACCATTTTCAACAAGTCTATTCAATACACTTAACAAGCGTTTAATATCATCTACATGCAAACCAGTTGTTGGTTCATCAAGAATGTATAACGACTTACCGTTTGAGCGTCTATGAAGCTCTGATGCTAGTTTAACACGTTGTGCTTCACCGCCTGATAATGTTGTTGCTGGTTGGCCTAATTTAACATATCCTAGACCAACATCAACGATAGTTTTTAACTTTCTATTTATCTTCGGTAAACTTTCAAAAAAGTGATAAGCATCTTCTACAGTCATTTCTAACACATCAGAAATACTTTTTCCTTTGTAAGTTACTTCTAATGTTTCTCTATTATACCTTTTTCCATCACAAACTTCACATGGTACGTATACATCTGGTAGAAAATGCATTTCAATTTTAATAATTCCGTCACCTTTACAAGCTTCACAACGGCCACCTTTAACATTAAAACTAAATCTACCTTTTTGATAGCCTCTAACTTTTGCTTCATTAGTTTGACTAAACACATCTCTAATGTCATCAAACACGCCTGTATATGTTGCTGGATTCGAACGTGGTGTTCTACCAATTGGAGATTGGTCGATGTCTATAATTTTTTCTATTTCTTTAACACCTTTGATAGATTTGTGAGCACCAGGTTTTGTTTTAGTATTATACAATTGTTTTTGTAACCCTTTATATAATACTTCATTTACTAATGAACTTTTACCTGAACCTGAAACACCCGTAACACATGTCAATACTGACAATGGGAAATCCACATCAATATTTTTCAAGTTATTACTTGAAGCACCTTTAACAGATATTTTTCGTTTTGTTATTTTTCTTCGTTCTGAAGGTACAAATACTTTTTCTTTACCACTTAAATATCGACCAGTTAATGAATTTTCATTGTTCATTACTTCTTCTGGTGTACCACTCGCAACAACTTGACCACCTTGGACCCCAGCTTTCGGACCAATATCGACTAAATAATCTGCAGCTTTCATTGTATCTTCATCATGTTCAACAACGATTAAAGTATTACCCATATCTCTCATGGATTTCAATGTATCTATTAAACGATCATTGTCTCTTTGATGAAGCCCAATTGAAGGCTCATCCAACACATATAATACACCAGACAATCTTGATCCAATTTGTGTTGCTAATCTGATACGTTGCGCTTCACCACCTGATAGTGTTCCTGAAGCACGATTCAATGTTAAGTATTCTAAACCAACATTATTTAGGAATGATAATCTTTCATGTATTTCTTTTAAAATCAGTTTAGCAATTTTTTGTTCTCTTTCATCTAAATTCAAATGATCAAAGTGTTCAATTGCCTTATAAATTGAATATCTCACAACTTCACCAATATGTTGTCCATCAATTTTAACTGATAAAACTTTTTCATTTAATCGATAGCCATCACATGTTTCACATGTTTTTTCGACCATATATTTTTGCATTACTTCTCTTACGTATTCTGATGGTGAATCATGATAACGTCTTTCAATGTTATTTAACACACCTTCAAAAGCCATTGTTCTCGTTCGATTAGTTTTAACGCCATAATCTTGATTAAATTTAAATTCAATTTCATCTTCATGTCCGCGTAAGATGATGTTCTTTTCTTTTTTAGTTAGCTTATTAAAAGGTTTATCCATATCAATTTTAAAATGTTCACATGCTTGTTTTAATAAAGTTGGATAATAATTCGAACTAATTGGTTGCCAAGGTAATAAAGCTCCCTCATTCAAACTTAAAGTATTATCTGGTACAACTAAATCTATATCTACAGTTAATTTACTACCTAATCCATCACAAGATGGGCAAGCACCAAATGGGTTATTAAATGAGAACATTCTAGGTTCTAATTGATCTACCGAAAATCCACAAATAGGACATGCATGATGTTCAGAAAATTTAATTTCATCACCATCAATAATATCTGCAATTGCATTTCCTTCAGCTAATTCTAATGCTGTTTGTAATGAATCAGCTAATCTCGCTTCTATCCCCGGTTTAATAACCAGTCTATCTATTACAACATCAATTGAATGATTTTTATTTTTATTTAGTTCTGGAACATCGTCTACATCTAAAATATCACCATCAACTTTTAATCTTGCATAACCTTTTTTAGCAATGTCATCGATTAATTTTTTATGCGTACCTTTACGGCCTGAAACTATTGGAGACAGAATTTGTATTTTAGTTCTTTCTTCTAACTCCATAACTTGATCGACCATTTGTTGTACAGTTTGTGATTTAATTTCAATACCATGGTTGGGACAAATTGGTCTACCAACTCTGGCATATAACAATCTTAAATAATCGTATATTTCTGTTACCGTTGCTACCGTTGACCTAGGGTTTTTGCTTGTAGTCTTTTGATCTATTGATATTGCCGGAGATAGACCTTCAATTAAATCTACATCTGGTTTATCCATTTGCCCTAAAAATTGTCTAGCATAGGCACTTAAAGATTCAACATATCTTCTTTGACCTTCAGCATAAATTGTATCAAACGCTAATGATGACTTTCCTGAACCTGATAAACCAGTCATAACAATAAGTTGATCTTTTGGTATTTCAATATCTATATCTTTTAAATTATGTGCTCTTGCACCTTTTACGATGATGGATTTATTTTTCATCTCAGTCACCTTTCTGCTTTTAATTCAAATAGTATGTCTCGTAATTCAGATGCACGCTCGAAGTCTAAATCCTTCGCTGCATCTTTCATTTCTTTCTCTATGCGCTCGATTGTCTTTTCTCTTTCTTTTTTCGTAAGTTTCTTCGGTGCTTTTTTCTTATCTTTTTCGTTTACTTCATCTGTATCTACAGTTGCTGAGATTACATCGCGAATTTTTTTATTAATTGTTTGTGGTGTAATACCATGTTCTTCGTTATAGGCTTGTTGTGTTTCACGTCTTCTATTAGTTTCATCTAATGCCGTTCTCATTGAATCAGTAATTTTGTCTGCATACATAATTACTTTACCTTTATCATTACGTGCTGCTCGTCCAATTGTTTGTATAAGTGAACGTTCTGATCTTAAGAAACCTTCTTTATCGGCATCTAAAATAGTTACTAATGATACTTCAGGTATATCTAAACCTTCACGAAGCAAGTTTATACCGACTAATACATCATAAACACCCAATCTTAAATCTCGAATAATTTCTATTCGTTCTAATGTTTTAATTTCAGAGTGTAAGTAATTTACTTTGACACCCGCTTCTTTCAAATAAGTCGTTAAGTCTTCACTCATTTTTTTCGTTAATGTTGTAATTAATACGCGTTCATTTCTTTCGACACGTTCATTAATTTCAGCCATTAAATCATCAATTTGATTTTCACTTGGTCTAACTTCTATTATCGGATCTAACAATCCAGTAGGACGAATGATTTGTTCAACCATTTCATCAGTATGTTCAATTTCATAAGGACCTGGAGTTGCTGAAACGTAAACGAGTTGTTTTGTTTTTTGATCAAATTCTTCAAATTTAAGTGGTCTATTATCTAACGCACTTGGTAGTCTAAATCCATGTTCAACCAAAACACCTTTTCTAGCTTGGTCTCCGTTATACATCCCTCTAATTTGAGGAATCGTAACATGTGATTCATCAATCATAACAAGCCAATCATCACCAAAATAATCCATTAAAGTGTACGGTGTTGACCCTTTAGGTCTTAAAGTTAAATGAACTGAGTAGTTCTCAATTCCTGAGCAAAATCCCATTTCTCTCATCATTTCTAAATCATAATTCGTTCTTTGCTCTAAACGTTGTGCTTCTAATAATTTATTATCTTTTCTAAGATCCTCTAATCGTTCTTTAAGTTCTTTTTCAATACGTTCAATTGCTTCTTTCATCTTTTCTTCACGAGTTACGAAGTGAGATGCCGGATAAAATAAAAAATGCTCTCTTTCAGCAATAACTTCACCCGTTAAATAGTTCACTTCTCTAATTCGGTCAATTTCGTCACCAAAAAATTCAACTCTCACACATAATTCATCTCTTGATGCAGGAAATATTTCAACTACATCTCCTCTTACCCTAAAAGTACCGCGTCTAAAATCGATATCATTTCTTGAATATTGGTTATCGACAAGCTTTCTTAATAATTCATTACGTTCCATTTCCATTCCTACACGTGTACTTACAACTAAATCTTTATATTCTTCTGGGTTACCTAAACCATAAATACAGCTGACACTCGCTATAACAATAACATCATCTCGTTCAAATAATGCACTTGTAGCAGAATGTCGTAATTTATCTATTTCATCATTAATTGATGCATCTTTTTCTATGAATGTATCTGTTTGAGGTACATATGCTTCTGGTTGATAATAATCATAATAACTTACAAAGTATTCAACTCTATTTTCAGGAAAGAATTCTTTAAACTCACTATATAATTGGCCAGCCAATGTTTTATTATGTGCAATTATAAGTGTTGGTTTTCCAACTTCTTTAATAACATTACTCATAGTGAACGTTTTACCTGTTCCTGTTGCACCTAATAATGTTTGATGTCTTTTTCCACCTTTTATACCTTTAACGAGTGATTTTATTGCTTCAGGTTGATCTCCTTGAGGTGAATAATCTGAATGTATTTTAAAAGGATAATGCTGCATAGTAACCTCCTTGAATTTTGTAATATATAAATATATTTTATCAAAAATTTGTAAAAATGACCAAACATTTGTTCGTTTAATTGTTTATTAAATACAAATAAGAGGAAAAATCATATTGATTAATCCTCTTTTCTATCTTGATTCAATTTTATCGATTTCGAGTGAATCCACTATATAAAAACCTATTACTAAACTTACAACATCTAATAG
>NZ_RXWZ01000062.1 GCF_003970575.1 Mammaliicoccus fleurettii | reverse complement strand
CGCACAGTCTACCTCTCTCCATAACTATAAAAAATAGCTATGAAAAAATCTATCGTCATAGATTTCTTCATAGCTAATCTTAGTATGTTTGTTTTGTACAAATGTTTTACAACTTTGCTATAATATAAGAATATTCTGATAAAGGTCGTGACTGAATGAAGGCGAAGGGTTTAAAACGGGGAGATATGTTAGGTGTTGTAGCGTTAGCGAGTCCACCGAACCAAGAACATTTAAAGAATGGCTTGAAACGTTTAGAAGAGAGGTACCAAGTTAAATTTAAGTTAGCGAATAATATTGAACACATTTATGGCCATTTAGCAGGTACAGATGAAGAAAGAATAAAAAGTTTACATGACATGCTAAAAGATGATGAAGTTAAGGGCATCATTTGTGCTTGTGGAGGATACGGCACACCTAGAATTGTGGAGCAAATTGATTACGAGCTTGTTAAGAAATATCCAAAAATTATTTGGGGATACAGTGATATAACTTGTTTGCATAATGCGATTAGACAACAAACAGGTTTGACTACATATCAAGGGCCAATGATTGCTTCTGATATTGGAGATACTTTTAATGAGACATCTATTAAGAGCTTTGAACAGTTATTTGATGGTAAAGATATAACATATCCAACTGATCAATTAACATTTAAAACACTTGTACCTGGACGAGTTGAAAGTGATATTGTTGGAGGTTGTTTATCGTTATTAGTTTCTAGTTTAGGCACTTCGTATGAAATTGATACAAAAGGGAAAATTTTATTTATAGAAGATATTGGTGAAGAACCATATAAAATTGATGGCTTTCTTCAACAATTGAAGTCGGCTGGAAAGTTAGATGATGCTATAGGGTTTATAATTGGTCCATTTACCGATAGTGAACCTAAAAATCCTAAAAAATCGTTAACAATGAATGAAGTTTTGGACTTTTTTATAACGCGTTTAGGTAAACCTGCAGTATATGATTTGAATATTGGACATTGTACACCTCATTTCGCTATACCATTTGGAACGAAAGCAATTTTAGACGTGGATCAAAAATTATTAAAAATAGAATCAGGTGTAAATATAGAATAAAGGGGCAGTATTATGTTTATTACAGATATAAAATATTATAGATACGGGACGTCTTTAAAGAAACCATTCAAAACAGCTCTAAGAACAGTTGAAGTAATAGAAAGTATATACGTTTTTATAGAGACAAATTACGAAGATATAGTAGGGGTTGGGGAAGCTGTACCTACATATGTGATTACTGGTGACACAAAAGGTGGAATTGAAGCTGCAATTGAAGAAGTGTTTAAACCCCTTTTAATAAATAGACAGTTAACGAAAGATTTGTTAGATGAAATACAACAAATAATTGTTGGTAATACAAGTGCTAAAGCAGCAATTGATATTGCACTTTATGATTTATTAGCTCAAGAAGCTGAATTACCTTTATATAAGTATTTGGATCATAACCCAGGAAATAAAGATTTAGAAACATGTTATACAGTTAGTCTGAATGAAGCAAATGAAATGGTTGAAGACGGTTTGAGATATGTCGAAGAAGGTTTTAATCACTTAAAGATAAAAGTAGGGAAAGACAATGTTGAAACTGATTTGAATAGACTGAAGGCTTTGAGAACTTCTTTGCCTAACAATGTCATATTGAGTGCTGATGCTAATCAAGCTTGGGATGAACAAGGTGCGCGATATGCACTAAAACATTTTGATGAAGCAGATTTAGAAATTGAAAGTATTGAACAACCGGTTGGCCGCTATGAATATGAACTTCTTGGTGAATTAACACAATCATTTAATATACCTTTAATGGTAGATGAAAGCTTGTTTAGTACATATGATGCACGAAGATTAGTAGAAGTAGGTGCTAATAATTTGTGGAATATTAAGTTGATGAAGACTGGTGGCATACACGAAGCACTAAAAATTCATGATATAGCACAAAGTGCAGATATACATTGTATGGTCGGATGTATGATGGAGACACATGTTTCTGTAACTGCAGCTTTGCATTTTAGTTTAGCTGCTAAACAAGTAAATCGAGTTGATTTTGATGCGCCTTTAATGGTAGTTGAAAGAGAAATTGAAGGCGGTATTGTATATGAAGGAGCTAAAGTGTCACCGTCAGAAGGATTTGGATTAGGAATAGATAGAAAATCTTTATATAAGAAGGTGAGTTCATGAAAAAATATTGCAGAGTTAATGTAGGGACAATATGGAGAAGTGCAGATAAAGCTAGAGATATTGATAGAGATGGCATAATGTACCCAGCTAATATTCAAAGATGGCTACTAGAACTCAGTCTAAAAGAGAAGCTATCGTTTACAGAAGACAGCAGAATAGATACACAAATATTGTATGGTGAAATGGTTGAAGTTATAGATGAACAAGACGGCTGGAGTTATGTGATATGTACAGAGCAGGCTTCAAAACAACATAAAAAAGGCTACCCTGGCTATATTCCAACTAGCCAACTAAGTGAAATGAAGGATTATCAATCACATCAAAAAGCACGCGTTAAAGTACCGAAAACAACTTTGTTTAATTTAGATTTTACAACAAAGCAAATTCTTTCATTTAATACGGTGTTGCCAGTAAC
The DNA here is from genome assembly GCF_003970575.1 of Mammaliicoccus fleurettii. GTDB lineage: Bacteria > Bacillota > Bacilli > Staphylococcales > Staphylococcaceae > Mammaliicoccus > Mammaliicoccus fleurettii. The sequence goes on along the minus strand of NZ_RXWZ01000062.1, from coordinate 10,132 downwards.
AAATAATAATGATGAATATATTGAAGTAGATACCCCTGAAGGGACAGGTTTAATACATTCAAAAGATATTATTTTAAGTGATGAGCAAGGCACTTTTCTGAAAGGGACAATGCAAGGTGTAATTGAAAATGCCAGACTCTTTTTAGACTTGCCATATTTATGGGGGGGCATGTCTAGTTATGGATATGATTGTTCAGGACTTTGCTACCAAATGTATAAAAGTCAGAATTTCCATATACCTCGAGATGCAGATGAACAGTATGAAGCAATGGAAGATGTTTCTATTGAACAGAAAGCTTTTGAACCTGGTGACCTTCTATTCTTTAGTAAACCAGAAGATAAGGGCTTCTTATCACACGTTGGTATATACATGGGTGATGATATGATGATTCACGCACCTCATACACCGAAAAGTATTGAAATTGTTAAATTAACTGGAAGCTATTATCAAAAAATATTAGTAAAAGCAGCAAGATTATTAGATTTTTAAAATAGATTGGATAATATATGACCCGAATTGGTGAGAGAAATCGATCGCCTTTTTGGGTTTGTTTGTGTTTGATAAAAAACAATAATAATAGAGTGTACCTTCATGTTGGATAATACCTACATCGTTTACGACGTTCCCGTATTCACCTGTTTTAGAATAAAAAGAAAGTGATTCTTCATAGAAAGATTTATAAATAGAAACTTTATCATTCAAATGTTGGTTGTACATAATGTCCATCATTTCTTGTTTGTCGTCGTGTTGCGTAATATAGCGAAGTATTTTAATCATGTCATTGGCTGTCGTAATATTTTGTATACCTTCAGCAATCGCATTTTCATCCATCATAAAACGATTTAGTTCAGTATTTTCGCAATGAAGTGTTTCATTTATAAATAAATTAATATGATGTAAACCAAAATGATTGATTAAAGTGTTTGTAGCTGTATTATCAGACACAACAATCATTAAATAAATTAAGTCATTTATGCTTACATTCTGAGTGTTCATATTTTGTAATACACCACTCCCACCAACAATATTAGATAGTTGTATTTGTTCTTGTCGTTCCTCTTTAGTTGTATGATTGAAAATATAAATCATGATTGGCAGTTTGATTATACTTGCGGACTCAAATATTTCTTCTTGATGATGGTTGGTAAAAATCGTAGAACTTTCATTAGCGAACTCTAGTGAAAGCCCATCGTGGTCTATGAATTCATCTGTTAAAAAAGACATATACAAAACCTCCTTTATCCAATCATACTACATTATAAATATAATATTAATTGTAAGCCTTTACATACTTGTATATACAAGTTATAATTCAGTTAAATAAATATAGGGGGAGTGAGTTCAATGGCTGTGAAAAGAGAAGAGATAAGACAGATCATTGATGCTATAGGTGGACAGGACAATGTTAACGCAGCAACGCATTGTGTTACACGCTTACGATTAGTATTAAATGATGAAAGTAAGGTTAACAAGGAAGCGTTAGACGAAATTGATTTAGTGAAAGGGTCTTTTTCAGCGAATAACCAATTTCAAATTGTAATTGGACCGGGAACTGTTGACGAGGCGTATAAAGTTTTTCAAGAAGAAACAGGGGTTGAAGAAAGTTCGAAAGATGATGTAAAGAAAGCGTCAGAACAAAAAATGAATCCTTTCCAACGTTTAATTAAATTATTAGGTGACGTGTTTATTCCTATCTTGCCAGCAATCGTAACAGCTGGTTTACTATTAGGTTTAAATAATGTGTTAACAGCAAAGGATTTATTTGGTCCTAAACCGCTCATCGAGCAATATCTATGGTTAGCAGATTTTGCGAACATCATTAATGTTATCGCAAGTACCGCATTTATCTTCTTGCCAGCTTTAATTGGTTGGTCGGCTATGCGTGTATTTGGAGGTAGTCCGATTTTAGGTTTAGTATTAGGTTTAATCTTGTTACATCCACAACTTGCTTCTCAATATGATTTGGGCGGCGGTAAATCGAGTGAAATACCTGTATGGCATATATTCGGTTTAGAAATTAAGCAGTTGAATTACCAAGGACAAGTATTACCAATATTATTTGCAACTTGGGTATTGTCAGTTATAGAGAAATTCCTTACAAAACGTGTTCATGATTCAATCAAGATGTTAGTCGTTGGTCCTGTAGCGCTATTAGTCACTGGTTTCTTAGCATTTATTGTAATTGGGCCATTAGCTTTAGGTTTAGGTACACTTATTACAGATGCTATTAAAGCAATCTTTGAAAGTGCAGGATGGTTAGGTGGAGCGGTGTACGGATTGTTCTATGCGCCACTCGTTATTACTGGTTTACATCATATGTTCTTAGCAGTAGATTTCCAACTGATGGGAAGTCCTCTCGGAGGAACATATTTATGGCCAATCGTTGCCATCTCAAATATTTGTCAAGGTTCTGCAGCGTTTGGAGCTTGGGTAGTATATAAACAACGTAAAATGGGTAAAGAACAAGGTTTAGCAGTTACTTCAGGTATTTCAGCATTTCTAGGTGTAACTGAACCGGCGATGTTTGGTGTCAACTTACCACTTAAATATCCATTCTTTGCAGCAATTATTTCTTCAAGTTTATTAGGTGCATTTATTGGAGCTAATAAAGTGTTAGGTAGTGTAGGTGTAGGTGGTGTACCTGCAATCATCTCAATTCAAAGAGAATATTGGGCTGTGTTCGGTATTGCTACATTGATAGCTATGGTATTACCAGCTATACTAACGGTTGTGCTTTCAAACTTTGCAAATGAAAAAGCGAAAGAAATGGTGAAAGAATAATTTATAAAAGGAGTTTACCAATATGGCAGTTTTAGATTGGAAAAAGTCTGTCGTTTATCAAGTGTATCCAAAATCTTTCAATGATACGACTGGAAATGGACAAGGTGATTTAAGAGGAATAATTGAAAAGTTACCTTATTTACAAACTTTAGGTGTTGATTATGTTTGGTTAACACCAATTTATGAATCACCAATGAATGATAATGGTTATGATATTAGTGATTATTATCAAATTAATCCAGATTTTGGCACTAAAGAAGATGTTGAAGAGTTACTTAGTGAAGCGCATAGTCTAGGTATTAAAATTATGTTAGATATTGTTATTAATCATACATCTACAGCTCATCATTGGTTTGTAGAGTCTCGTAAATCTAAAGATAATCCGTATCGAGATTATTATATTTGGAAAGAAGGAACGAAAGACGAGCCGCCTACGAATTGGGAATCAAAATTCGGTGGCAATGCATGGACTTATGATGAACAAACAGAAAGTTATTATTTAAGACTATTCGATGTGTCTCAAGCAGATTTAAACTGGGAGAATGACAAACTTAAATCTGAAATATACGAAATGATCAATTATTGGATTGATTTTGGTATAGATGGATTTAGATTTGATGTTATTAATTTAATATCTAAAGGTGCATTCGAAAATTCAGAAACAATTGGAAAAGAATTTTATACTGATGGACCAAAAGTTCACGAATATTTACAAGAGCTGAATAAACAGACTTTTGGTGATAAAGATATTATGACGGTTGGTGAAATGTCTTCAACTACAATTGATAATTGTATTCAATATACGAATCCTGAGCGTCACGAATTAAGCAGTGTGTTTAATTTTCATCATTTAAAAGTAGATTATAAGAATGGTGAAAAGTGGTCAGACATGAAATTTGATTTTCTTGAACTGAAACGTATTTTAATGGATTGGCAAGTAAACATCGCTAAAGGTAATGGATGGAATGCGATATTCTGGTGTAACCATGATCAACCAAGAGTTGTAACAAGGTTTGGAAATGATACAACAGAAGAAGATAGAGTTAAATCTGGAAAAATGCTCGCAATATCTTTGCATATGTTACAAGGAACACCATATATATATCAAGGTGAAGAAATTGGCATGACGGATCCTAAGTTTACAGACATTAATCAATATAGAGATGTTGAGTCTCTCAATGCTTACAAACTTTTAAAAAGTAATGGCATAGATGAGGAAATGATTATGAAAGTGATTGGACAAAAGTCTAGAGATAATTCTAGAACGCCAATTCAGTGGAATAAACAAGAAAATGCTGGATTTACAACTGGAACACCATGGATTGGTATTCCGAATAATTATAAACACATTAATGTAGAAGCGGCGCTGGAAGATAAATCTTCAATCTTTTACACGTATCAAAAATTAATCAAAGTACGCCATGAACATGATATTATAACTTATGGAGAAATAGAGCCACTTTATATGGAGCATTCAGATTTATTTGTATATAAAAGACGTTTGAATGATGAAGTATGGATAGTTATAGCAAATTACTCTAACCGAGAAGTAGATATCCCAACAGATATCGATTTAGAAGGCGAGATTATGATTGCAAATAACGATTTAAAAGGTAACACACTACAACCATATGACGCATTTGTAGTTAAAGTAAGTGGAAGTTAAGGAATTTTTGAAGGTATAGAGGTGAACCCAATGAACAAGTATATGAAAATCTACCAATCTATCTGTGAAAAAATTATAAATGGTGAATATGCTCATTTACAGCAACTACCTTCAGAAAATGAATTAACAAAAATATATTCAACTTCTAGAGAAACTGTAAGGAAAGCTTTAAATTTATTACAAGAAAAGGGCTATATACAAAAATTACGAGGTAAAGGTTCAGTTGTAATATATGAAGACATCATTCAATTTCCAATTTCGGAAATGATAAGTTTTCAAGAAATTAATCAAAGATTAGGTTTAGACTATGAAACTGAAGTCGAACTTCTCGAAGTAATACGTGCAGAAGAAGTACCAATTGTAAAACATGCTCTTGAACTAAATGATCAGGATAAACTTTGGCATGTTATTAGAACAAGAAAGAAGAACAACAATGTGCATATTATGGATGAAGATTACTTTATATGTAGTGTGATTCCTAAACTAACGAAAGAAGTAGCTTCACAATCAATTTATCGTTATATAGAAAATGAAATGAATGTGGAAATCAGTTATTCAAATAAATCTATTACTTTTGAGAGAATGTCGGATAAAGAGATCGCTTATTTTGGTCATTTAGATCCACCTTTTACAGCAACAGTTAGAGGGATTGTACACCTTAATAATGCTGAACGATTTCAGTATAATATATCTAGACATATTGCAACGGAATTTAAATTTGTAGATTTTTCTCGAAGAGTGATTAATCAAACTCGAATATAAAGAATAGTTTTCTCTTGCCAAATGTAAAGGTTTTGTTGTACTATATAAATTGCCGTGCTAAGTGGGGAGGTAGCGGTTCCCTGTACTTGAAATCCGCTTATGCAGGACTGAATTCCTTTGCTGCGGACATATTATTGTGAGGTCTGCCCTCAGCACGTGGTGTCTGAAGACGTCGGTCCTATGCAATACAAACCCATGAATCATGTCAGGTCCGGAAGGAAGCAGCATTAAGTGGATCATTGTATGTGCCGTAGGGTTGCCGAGGTTTAGCTAACGACTGAGGTTACGCTTGTGATGTTTGTTCAAAGCAAAGGTGCACGGTATTTAAATTTTAAATTATCAAATTAAATATAAATTCAAAAAGGGTGACCGCGGTCGCCCTTTTTCTTATATCAGGAGGATATTATCATACATGACGCAATTACTAATTGGTACTATTGTGGAATCGGAATATGAACTTGCTAAAGAAGTTGTACAACAATCTTTTTTAACAGAAGCGCAATCAAACGGAAAAGAATTTGAGTTAATCGGAAAAATTCGAAAATCGCTAACTTATAACGCTGAACTTGAAGTAGTAGCAAAAACGGAGTCAGGGAAAATATTAGGGCATGCAATGATGTCAGAGGTAACAATAAATTCTGATGAACAAAGTAATACTGTATTAGCATTGGCACCTGTTTCAGTTTTGCCACAATACCAAAATAAAGGTATAGGCAAAGCTTTAATAGAAGCGCTGGAATATAGAGCATATGAAAATGGTTATATAGGTGTTGTAGTACTCGGTCATTCTGAATATTATCGTAAGCTAGGCTATCATATTGCTTCGGACTTTGAGATTTATGCGCCGTTTGAAGTGCCAGATGAGAACTTCATGTTCAAATATTTATGGGACCACCCAACCAAAGAAATAAGAGGTACTGTTCATTATCCTGAATATTTTCAGTAATTTATAATAAGAAGTCAGTATCGATTCGTGATATAATATAAGGTATATCGTATTAAACTTTGGAGGTGCCATTTTGAACTACCAAGCTTTGTATAGAATGTATAGGCCGCAGTCATTTTCAGATGTTGTAGGTCAAAAACATGTCACAAAAACATTAAGAAATGCAATCCAAAAAGAAAAGCAATCACATGCTTACTTATTTAATGGCCCACGCGGAACTGGTAAAACGAGTATTGCTAAAATTTTTGCTAAAGCAATTAATTGTACAGAAAATACAAATGGAGAACCTTGTAATGAATGCGCAATTTGTAAAGGTATTACACAAGGAACAAATTCAGATGTAATTGAAATAGATGCTGCAAGTAATAATGGTGTAGATGAAATTAGAAATATTAGAGATAAAGTAAAATATGCACCAAGTGAATCTAAATTCAAAGTGTATATTATAGATGAAGTGCATATGTTAACAACTGGTGCCTTTAATGCGCTTCTAAAGACACTTGAAGAACCACCAAGTCATGCTATATTTATTCTTGCTACGACAGAGCCTCACAAAATACCACCAACAATTATTTCGAGATGTCAAAGGTTTGATTTTAAAGCGATTCATTCTGGTGAGATAGAAAGTAGATTGGCATTTGTTGCAGACGAACAAAATATTACTTATGAACAAGATGCTTTATCATTTATTGCACAAGTGTCAGAAGGCGGTATGCGTGATGCACTAAGTATTATGGATCAAGCAATCGCATTTGGAGATGGACATTTGTCACTTGAACATGCTTTAAATGTAACAGGTAGTGTAGATAAAGCAGCATTGAACGCGTTATTCAGCGACATTGTAGCTAAAGATATTAAACAGGCTTTCACGAGATATCATGAGTTTATCGCTGCTGGTAAAGAAGTGAATAGACTTGTTAATGATATGATTTATTTCATTAGAGATGCAATTGTAGCCAAAACGACTGATCAAGATGACGAGCAACATGCACTTCATCATATTGATTTAAATACAATGTACAAGATGATTGATTGCATTAACGACACATTAGTTTCAATGCGTTTTGCAATTAACCAAAATGTTCATATAGAAATACTCATTGTTAAGTTAACAGAATTGATTACAAGTAATAACAAAGAACAACCATCAACAGGTGGTCAAAGTAATCAAGTAGCATCAAGTGAAGTAATGAATAAAATCAAACAACTTGAGGAACACGTTCATCAACTTTCACAGAATGGTGGTAGTCAAAAGGCGAAACCAATTGAAAATAAACAGAACATAGGTAGAAAGCAATCTAAACATGTCTTCTCAATTAGACAAATAGAGCGAGTTCTTGATCATGCTAATCGTGATGATTTAAATTTACTAAAAGAAAAATGGCAAGCAGTTATCGAATCGGTTAAAGAGAAAGAACAAAGAGCATTAGTTAGTTTATTGCTGAACTCGGAACCTGTCGCTGCTAGTGAAGATCATGTACTGGTAAAGTTTGATGAAGATATACATTGCGAGATAGTTAACAAAAATGATGAAAAAAGAAATCATATAGAAGCGATTGTCTGTGAAATAGTAGATAAAACTGTCAAAGTAGTTGGCGTACCAAATTCACAGTGGTTACAAGTTAGACAACAATACATTCAATCTAAAAAAGCTAATCCTGCTCAAGATGATACGGTTAAGGAAGAAAAGCCTAAAGAAGCGGATGTCGTTAAAAAAGCACAAGAACTATTTGGTGAGGACACAGTACGTGTTACTGATGAGTAATACATGACATCATCTCCAAAGGTATGTATAATAAATATGACAAAAATTAATTTTCTATAACGAACAAAATAGATATTAGGAGGACGAAATTATGCGCGGTGGCGGAAATATGCAACAAATGATGAAACAAATGCAAAAAATGCAAAAGAAAATGGCTGAGGAACAAGAAAAGCTAAAAGAAGAAAAAATTGAAGGAACAGCTGGTGGCGGAATGGTTACAGTTGTTGTTTCTGGACATAAAGAAATTTTAGACGTAATCATTAAAGAAGACGTTGTAGATCCTGAAGATATAGAAATGCTACAAGATTTAGTATTAGCTGCAACAAATGATGCTTTATCTAAAGCAGACGATGTAACTGCAGATCGTTTAGGTAAACATACAAAAGGTCTTAACATTCCTGGAATGATGTAATGATGTTTTATCCAGAACCAATATCTAAATTAATTGATAGCTTTATGAAGTTGCCTGGGATAGGTCCCAAGACAGCTCAACGATTAGCTTTTCATGTATTAGATATGAAAGAAGACGATGTTGTTCTTTTTGCTAAATCTCTTGTAGATGTAAAGCGAGAACTAACTTATTGTGAAACTTGTGGACACATAACAGATGTATCACCTTGTCATATTTGCCAAGATAAGCAAAGAGATCGTACTGTTGTGTGTGTTGTCCAAGATTCTAAAGATGTTATAGCAATGGAAAAGATGCGCGAATATAAAGGTTTATATCATGTATTGCATGGAGCTATATCTCCAATGGAAGGTATTGGTCCAGAAGATATTAATATTCCTTCATTATTAGAACGACTAAAGAGTGATGAAGTTACCGAAATTATATTAGCAACGAATCCAAATATAGAAGGTGAATCAACAGCAATGTATATATCTAGACTTGTTAAGCCAATCGGCATTAAAACAACTAGACTTGCACATGGATTGCCAGTAGGTGGCGATTTAGAATATGCTGATGAGGTTACACTGTCTAAAGCTATAACTGGAAGAACAGAAATTTAATAATAAACATACAACCTGCTCACATGTAATATGTAGCAGGTTGCTTTCATTTAACTAAAGGTATAGAAAAGAGTGTGGATATGATAAAGGACACAGCGTTAATATTAGAAGGTGGCGGAATGAGAAGTATGTATACAGCAGGTGTATTAGACTTCTTTATTAAAAAAGATTTATATTTTGAATATAATATCGGTGTTTCAGCAGGAGCTTCAATGGCAGCAAGTTACTTATCTAGACAATATAGACGTAACCATCGTGTGACGGCAAAGTATATAAAGGATAAACGATATATTTCCCTTTCCAACTATGTGAAGAGAAAAGAAATATTTGGAATGGATTTTGTGTATCACTATATACCTACTTATTTAGAACCCTTTGATTTTGAAAAGTTTGATCAAGCTGAAGAAGAATTTGTTATTGTAACAACTGACTGTGAAACAGGAGAAGCTGTATATTTTGATAAGAAAGAAACTAAAGATTCTATTTTAACTGCATTACAGGCAACGAGTTCATTACCTATGATGGCAAATCCTGTTCAATACAAAGGATATACTTTATTAGATGGAGGAGTTGTAAATCCTATACCTTTGAATAAAACGATTGAGGAAGGTTATAAGAAAAACGTTCTTATTCTTACAAGACCTAAAGGCTATCGCAAAAAACAAAGTAGATTTTCTAGAGTTTTTAGATTGAGAGCATATCCTAAAGTGAATCATCTCATGGCCATTAGATATAAACATTACAATAAGACATTAGAATGGATAGAAGAGGAAGAAGAAAAAGGGAATTTATTCGTAATAAGACCTTCAGATTCGTTATCAGTAGATAGAATTGAGAAAAATCCTAAGAAATTAGACGCTTTATATAAACAAGGATACAAAGATGCTGAAAGAATATACGATAATTTAAAAGAATATGTTGAGAAATAATCATATTTGAGAACAATGGTTGTTTTGGTGTAATTTTTACGCTTGAGTTCACTAGATTTAGCGTGTATAGTTATATCTTGTGAGCGAGAGATAAATAACACATCAAAACACTTTGAAAATTAATTTTAAAAAGTTATTGACTTCGAATTTCGAAGCGTGTATAATTGATTCTTGTGAGACGAAATGAACATTGAAAACTGAATGACAATATGTCAACGTTAATTCCAATAATTGAGTACTTATAGTACTTCAAAGAGTGATTGGCTTAACC
>NZ_RXWZ01000061.1 GCF_003970575.1 Mammaliicoccus fleurettii | reverse complement strand
AATCAATACAACTTGATAACATATATATAGAGCAAAGAAAATAAATTGATAACTTAAAAATTTATTATCATATAAGTTTTTATTTTCATCCGAAAATATTAGTATGAGCATAACTAACGTAATGACTCGGTTATAAACAAGACTTCTCTTTCCGACTAACCCTAATATAATTACTGGTAACATTAAGGCTAAACAGATATAAAAATAGGTAAAATCCCCATATGGAATCATGGTTTTAACCTCTCTAATACTTTATTTCTATCTAACTTACCATTAGCAGTTAGTGGTAGATTATTCACAAAGCTAAATTTTCTAGGAATCATATATTCAGGTAAATGAATTTTTAATTCCTGTTTTAAATGGAGTATCATGTCATTTTCGTTATCTATTTCCTGATTTGTAAGAATAGCAGTAGCATGTAAATATTGAACTTTTTCACCTTTTTTAATTGGTGATATAACGACTTGTTTAACTTCTGGCAATTGCTCTAAAACCATTTCAATTTCTTCTAGTTCCATACGATAGCCGTTAATTTTTATTTGGAAATCTATTCTTCCATGTATAAACCAATAACCATCACGAAACTCTGCTTTATCTCCAGTAAAATAATTTACTTGACCATCTATATTTTTAAATACTTTATTGTGCTTTTCTTCATCTTTTAAATATCCTTGACTAATACTTTTACCAATTATCACTAATTCTTCATTATCAGCTAATTTTAATTGTGAATTTGGACGTACTGTACCAATTGGTAATGGATTAAATTTATCTAGAATTTCTTGAGTAATTTGAATACTTGTTACAGCAACCGTTGCTTCTGTTGGGCCATATGTATTATAAATAATCGAATCTTTAAATTGATTGATTAATTTCTGTGCTGTCTTATGACTCAGCACTTCTCCACAGAAGAAAAACTGCTTTAATTTAGTATGTTGATCTTGATTAAATCCTGGTAATAATAAACACATTTCTAAAAATGATGGCGTTGATACCCAAGATTCAATGTCTTTACTATTTAGTAATTCATATAATTGTTTTGGCTTTTCAATCATCTTTTTATCAACTAGTTGCAACGTCCCACCTGTCATTAAGCATGGATATATTGCCATAACTGATAAGTCGAAAGAAAATGGAGCTTGATTCAACCACATACTGTTGTCGCCAAGCTTATTAAGTTGTAACATCCAGTTAGTAAAGTCCATTAAACTTTCATAACTGATTTGTACACCCTTTGGCAATCCAGTGGATCCGGATGTAAAAATTGTATAAACAGTATCTAAATTATTAATTCTATTTAAGTCTTCCAAGTTTATTTGCGCTTCTTTACATGCTTCTATTGTTATTTGATTAATTTGTATATTATTCAATAAATTACCAGTTGTATTAAAAATAAAAGCAGGCTCTACCTTCTCAATGATATGCTCTATTCTTTCTAAAGGAATCGATATATCTATTGGAACGTATCCAATGCCTGCTTTCATACTCGCAATCATACCTACAATCATAAATGGTGACATATGACCATATAATACAATTGGCTTATCAGAATCTTGGATTAACGTAGCTAATTTATTTGAATAAAGATCTAGTTCACCATAAGTCATCTCTTCTTCTCTATAGTTTATAGCAATTTTATCGGTATACCACTTACTCATAAACTCTACTTGTTCTAAGATGTCTCTCATAAATGTTCTCCTTCATTAAAATTCATTATATATAAAATCGTTACTTGCACTACCACCAGCATAAATCCAAAATAAAACAATCATGATTAAGAAATAAAAAATGGTTAAACCAACTATTTTGCAATTCTCAGATAGTAATATTTGCCTAATTTTTTCCATTGTAAATCTCCTCATGTTTTTATTTTGTAATTATTCTATTTTTATATTATATTCTATGTATAAAGAGATATCAACGAAAATATGTAAAATTTTAGCATTTATTGGAATTTAAAAGGGATTAATCACATTACAAAATTGACATATAAACTGTCATAACAGACCTTATAAACAAGTATAATGAAATTTGATTTTAATACCTCTTATATAAAAAAAGATGGTGAGATAAATTAATTATCTCACCATCTAATCATTAAATTAAAAAGTCGTTTACTGAAGCGAAATAGACTGAAATCACGCTTTTTCAATCTTTGTCATCTCTATTTCTTCACTGGTGTTACTGGTTCACTACCTGCGATAATTTGTTTTGCATTATCAACACAAAGTTGAACCATATGATCTCTTGTGTTTATTGAGCTACTACCTATATGAGGAACAACTATTACTTGTTTCATTCCTAAAAATGGATGGTCCATTGCTATAGGTTCATTTTCTACTACGTCTAATGCTGCACCGAGAATTTCTTTTTGCTTAATTGCTTCTATTAAATCAGATTCTACGACATGTCCGCCGCGACCGATATTAATCAATATTGCACTATCTTTCATTTTCTTAAATGTTTCTTTATTAAATATGCCTTTGGTTTCAGATGTTAATGGAGCAGTACAAACTACAAAGTCACTTTCTGCTAACAGTTCATCCATATTTCTATATTCAACATTTAATTCTTTTTCAGCTTTTTCTTTTTTAGAACGGTTGTGATATATCACTTTGCAATTAAATCCCTTTAATCTTCTGGCGAAAGCTTCACCTATTGCACCCATTCCATATATACCAACTGTAGATCCATGAACATCTTTACCTGCTAATAAGTATGGACCCCAACTTTTCCATTCGCCATTTTCTACATACTCAACCGCTTCTACAATTCTTCTTGCAGCAGTTAACATTAAAGTAAATCCTAATTCTGCAGTCGTTTCTGTTAACACTTCTGGTGTATTTGTTACAATAACACCTTTATTATGAGCCAAGTCAATATCAATATTATCATACCCTACTGCTAAATTAAGGACTCCTTTAATTTTAGGTGCAGATTCAAAAAAGGTTTCATCTATTTTCTCACTTAATGTTGTGATTACAATTGTGGCATCTGCAGCGCGCTTTAAAAATTGTTCTCTTGGCATAGGTTCTAATTCACTATCCCAAACATCTACTTCTGCAAATTGTTCTATTTGTTGAATAAATTTATTTGGCAACTGTCTAGCAACTAATACTTTCTCTCCCATATTCCCATCTCCTTATTTCAGTTATTTGATTACTTCAAATAAGTTCTTAACACTATAAGTTGGTAATATCTCTTTTAAGTTAATTTCTTCTAATGATGTAACGCCTGTTTGTACATGTAATGTGTCAATTCCACTATTGATACCTGCTAAAATATCAGTATCGTACAAGTCACCAATCATTACACATTCTTCTTTTGAGAGACCTATTTTTTCTACTGCTTGTTCCATAATAATTGTTTCTGGCTTGCCTATAAAGATAGGCGTTTGCCCAGTAGAAACACTTACAACACTAGTTAATGAACCGTTACCTGGTAAGAAGCCTCTTTCATTCGGTATTGAAACATCTTTATTTGTTGAAATAAATTTCGCACCATTTCTTACTGCTAAACATGCAACTGATAATTTTTCATATGAAATATTAACATCCAGTCCCATAACAACATAATCTACATTTTGATCTTCTTTAATTACTAAACCAGCATCACTCAATGAAGATTTCAATCCACTTCCACCAACCATGTATACAGAAGCTCCTGGTGATTCTTCACTAATATATCCTGCTGTAGCCATAGCTGAAGTGATAACATGCTCACTTGAAGTATTAAACCCCATATTATTTAATTTTTCAGCTACTTCAGCAGGAGTTTTGGAAGAATTATTTGTAACAAATAAGTAATCTTTATTGTTTGCATTTAAATATTCTATAAACTCGATTGCGCCTTCAATTATTTCAGAACCTTTATACATAGTTCCGTCTATATCAATAAAATAACCTTTATAATCTTTCATTTTTATCTCCTTCACCAAATGCTGTAACGGGTACATTTTCATTTTTTAAAAAATGTTTAGTGTCTTCAATTGCTTGTTTATAAAAAGGATTAGCTATTTCAAAAGCTTTTTTTAATTCGTCGTGATTAATGCTTTCGTAATTACGAATTAATTCTTTTCTAAAATCAATAGAATTTCTAATAGCTTCAGCAGTTGAAGGTTGGAATACTTTTTCAAGTTCCATAATATCAATTACATCTTTATAATTTCCAGGGTCTCTTAATATAAAAGCATCAATAATTAAGTTCCCAATATCTACGACAGATTCAATCATCATGTGTGCAATTCTTTCTAAAGCATACGAAGAATCCTTCTCAACTTGAAAATCAACTGTTAATTTTTCTAAATAATTCATTTTTAAATTTAATGTTTTGCTATCTACGAAATACATGTAGAAAACCTCCTATTCATATATCATAATATCATAATTTTGAAATATACGGCATTGCTCTGTATACTAAACAATTAAAGAAAGCTTTTAAATAAAGGAGTAACTATTTATGGTAGAAATGTTTTTATATGATGAAGAAGATGAAGCAAAAATTCAATTTGTCGGTTTTGTAGGTGAACATAGTAGATATGACTTAACACTTATTTATACAGACAGACATTACGGTAAAACAATCGTGCTTAATACTCAAAACAATAAATTTGGAATAATCGGAAAAGACGATTTAGAAGAAGATGGTTATATTAGCCACATCCTAGGTTTATCACCTGAAGAAGGAGAAGAAGTAACAGAATATTTACACGATGTTATAGATATTTAATAAATTGAGACTTAGTTATGTGACTATCACTAATAGCACTTATTACTAACATGTTCATGAAAAATAACCAATCCAGATTAGAATTTAGATTGGTTCATAGATTTATCTTAGTCTCAAAATGCCGACAAAGTCATAAACTTTGTCGGCATTTTTCTATGTTTGTCCTTTCCGCAGTTGTGCTTATATGAGGTGTAGAAATCAGAAAAACGGACCGATAAAATAAATTAACGGTCCAGAAATCAGAAATACAGACCGATAAAATAAATTAGCGGTCCAGAAATCAGAAATACAGACCGATAAAATAAATTAACGGTCCAGAAATCAGAAATACTGACCGATAAAATAAAATAACAGTCCTGAAATGAAGGATGTGATAAAAATGTACTATAAATTTAAATATCATTCACACTTCTTCCACCTTATATAAATATAGATTGCCTATGTAAAAAGGCTGGGACAATTAATTTGTCCCAGCCTCTACTTTCTATAAATAATCTTTTAAAGTATTTCTAGAAGTTTGTTGTGTTTCAACTGTGTCTTCTTCTATAATTTTTTCTTCTACAATTTCTACTTCTTCGATTTCTTGTTTACTATTTTGTTGTATTGATGGTTCGATTTTTACATCATCTAATTTATTATCTTCATCTACAAAGTCAGCGTCTTCAGCTGTTAATTTCGTGATTTCTCCTTTAGATAAACGTCTTAGTACAAAATATTTACATCCAAAGTTACAATACTCGAGTAAATAATCTTGTATTGCCGAAAATCGTTTATTGGCATCGCTTTTTTTATTAGAATCGTGATAAAAACCTTTTAAACGAAGTTGGTCATAGCCAAAGTCGCCAACAATATAATCATATTTATCTAGTATTTCAGAATAACGTGATGTAAATTGTTCTTCATTGAATGATTGTTGATCGTCTTTAATTACTTCAAAATAGTTATTTTCTATTTTAGTTAACATTCAATCACCTTATTGTTTATTAAGTTCCTGTTCACCTAGAATATGTTTTTGTTTAGCTGCTTCATTTACTTGTTCGTCAGCGTGATATGAACTACGTACCATTGGGCCAGCTTGACAATGCTTGAAGCCTTTTTCCATTGCTACTTTTCTTAATTTACCAAATTCTAACGGCGTATAATATTTTTGAACGTTTAAATGTTTACGTGATGGTTGTAAATATTGTCCGATTGTCATGATATCAACATCGTTTGCACGTAAATCATCCATTGTTTCGTAGATTTCTTCAACAGTTTCTCCTAAACCTACCATCAAACTTGATTTTGTAGGAATATCTGGATACATTTCTTTAGAACGTCTTAAAAATTCTAGCGTACGATCGTATTTAGCACGTGCTCTAACTCTTGGTGTTAATCTTCTAACTGTTTCGATATTATGGTTTAAAATATCTGGTTTAGAATCCATCAAAGTTTCTAACGCTTCATAACTACCACCCATATCTGAAGGTAATATTTCTATAGATGTATATGGATTTAATTCTCTTACTTTACGTACAGTTTCAGCATAAACGTTTGAACCAGCATCTTTCAAATCATCTCTTGCAACAGCTGTGATAACGACATGTTTTAAGTTCATTAATTGTACTGATTCTGCAACACGTTGTGGTTCGTCTAAGTCTAATTCGTTTGGAAGACCTGTCTTAACTGCACAGAAACGACATGCTCTTGTACATACTGCTCCTAAAATCATAAATGTTGCAGTACGTCGTTCTCCCCAACATTCATGAATATTCGGACATTTTGCTTCTTCACATACAGTATGTAGATTCTTTTCACGCATCATTTTCTTTAATCCAGTGTAGTTCTTGTTAGTATTTAACTTTATTTTTAACCAGTCTGGTTTACGTAATATTTCTTCATTTTTAGTAGCCATATACGTGAACACCCTTCTATAATTAATTTTCATCTTCGTTCATTATAACCAAAATACGTATAAATTTAAATGCTCCTTACACTTTCTTTTCTTTTTGTATTAACTTTTGTTCAAAAATATTTCTTAAAAACTCGGGCATAATATAATTTATATTCATATCTTTCAATATCGGAAAATATCTACCAAATGTATACATATCAATTGTTCCTAGTTTATATTGCTCGTGATCCTGAACTTCAATACCTTTTACAAAGCATTGGCCAGTGGATTCTATATAGCCGATATTTTTAAATACGTATCCGCCAAAAATATCTCCCCTGAACCCGAAACCAATCGCAATTTCATCTATATAGGACTGTTCCATCGCTTTGTAAATAATTTGTTTAAGCTCCACGCCTCTTAATTCAATTGAAACTGTATTTATTGGATGAGGTAGCATTTGATGAATATCATATTCAGTTATTTTACTATCATCAATTTCTTTAACAATTAACCCTGCATTTATGATTGCGCAATCTGCTTCTGTAAACTCTAATACGCTTTCACAAAGTAAATCCGTCGTATAACTCGCACTATTTAAACGGCGAGGTAAAGATATTCTCCTATTTAAAACCGGTTTATCTAATAGTGATTTCCCTTTTTCTTCATAATTATTAGGAATTTCATCCAATAAAGTTGTATCGAGTATCTGTGCTTCTTTATGAATAACTTTATTATTTTCAATCTCTAAATCTACTTGCCCAACATAGTGTCCATACTTACCTGCAGCAGCCATCAATACTCCATTTTTTTCTTCTCCACGTTCAAAATAATGATGTGTATGTGCTCCAAAAATCACATCAATTTCTGGACACTCTTCGCATAACTGTTCGTCAAAAAAGATTCCTACATGACTCATAACAATTAATACATCATAATCTTCTTTAACTTGTGAGATTTCATTTTTTAATGCAAGTAACGGTGAAGTCACTTTCCAGTCTAAAGTTTCATATATATGATTAAATGGTGCTGTTAAACCTATCAAACATACTTTAATGCCATTAACATTCTTGAGTACATGAGATGTTAAATGATTAGGTAAATTACTATTAAGATCAAACAAATTACAACATGTTACATCAAATTGAGCATCATCATACAAATGGTTGAGTGAATCATGAGAGATCGTCATGCCTTCATTATTTCCAAGTGTCACAACATCTACATTGCTATCATTTAATATTTTAACATTCTCAGTACCTTGAGATGCTTCAGTTAATGGATGGAACAAGTCTATATGGTCACCTATATCAATATATAATGAATCATGTTGAAGTTTGCTTCTTTCATCTTTAATATATTGAGATATTTTTGCATATGTATTTAAATGGCTGTGTATATCATTCGTATGAAAAATTGTAAGCTTCACAGATTCAACTCCTTATAAAATACTTTTTATAATCAAATATATACCTAAGATTAACATTGTAATTCTTAAAATTAAAACAACTGTGTCTGATTTCATTCTACTATTAATTTTTACTCCAATTTTCGCTCCAAAGTAACTTGAGATAATCAATACAATTGCATGTACCCATAATACATTGCCTTGTATAACATGACTCACAGAACTTGATAAACTAGAGAAGAAAATCATCATCATACTTGTCCCTACTGCAACATGTGGTGGGAATTTAAATACAATAATCATGAGTGGTGTCATCAATGCGCCTCCACCGATTCCAAATAATCCAGTCGTAATACCTACAATAAATGCTGATATAACAGCTGCAATTGGTGGTATGCCATATTGATGTTTTTCTCCTGTTTTATCAATAAATGATTTTAAATATTTTTCTTGTTGAAAATATTTAATTGGTTTCACTTGATTTCGAATCATTAAAATAATAGATATAAGTATTAGAAAAATACCAAAATATAAATTAAATGAATCTAATGTGAAATATTTACTTAAATATGCACCTACTAAAGCTCCAGGAATAATTCCAATCAAGAATATTAAACCATTCTTCACATCAACTTGTTTCGTTTTTAAATAGCCTAAAGTAGCAGTCAAACCTGTTGTAATCAAAATCACAGATGATGTCCCTATTGCTCTTTGTGGCGTCATACCTGAGAGTAAATGGTGATCAATTCCAAAGTAAACAAGTGATGGAACAATAATTATTCCGCCACCTATTCCTACTAAGGCACCTATAACCGCAGAACAAACGCCAATAATAACCAACACTAAATATGCCATAATTTCCCACCTCTAAAATAATTTAAGTTGTTTAGGTGCTAACCCTTCATACTTTATATCTAATAACTTTTGGTAAGTTTTGGCATTTTGTGCTGCATGACCACCGGAATTATTATTAAATACTACATATATATCTTTTGCTTTATGGTTTAAGATCTTAACTTTATCTGATAGTTCTTTTAGTTCCGCTTCATTATAATCATATAAATATCTTACATCACGCCACTCTTGATCAGTCATGTCTTTTTTAGTCCATCCATTAACATTTCTCCCATGATATCGAACAAAAGCTACATCATGTGTAATACGATTAATAAATGGAATAGAACCTTCTCCACTTTGTGGCTCATCACAAACACTATGAATAAATTTCATCTCAGTTAAAAATTCTAAAGTGTATTCTTTTACATCATCTTTAAACCAAGTGCGATTTCGAAATTCAATACATACATCAAAATCTTTTAATTGCTCCCGAACATACCGTAAGTAATTAATATTTTGAGGTTGTAAATCAAACCAAGGTGGGAACTGAACGAGAATCATCGCTAATTTACCTGATGCTTTTAAGGGCGTCATAGAATCTTTAAATAAGTTAAACAACTCTACCTTACCTGAAGCAAAATCAGTAATTTCAGCATGACCAGTTAAAGCCTGATGTATTTTAACAACAAATTTGAAATTATTTGGTGTTTCACGAATCCACTTCTCAATATTTCTTTGTGGTTGAATCGCGTAATAAGTCGCATCCAATTCCACAATTGGAAAATGAGCAGCATATGCCTTTAATTTATCTTTTTTATTAGAAAGGTCCTCATATAAACTATCATGATCTCCCCATCCAGTTAGGCCAATTTTTATCATATATTATCACCACATTTATCATACCATAACGAGTATTTATAGTTCATTTTGTTTGATTAAAATCCTGTAAAAAGAAGATTACTTATTGTCTATATAATAAAAAACAGGAAGAGACAATTAATTTATCTCTTCCTACTTTAACTATTCCATAATATCATTTACTTAACTGTATATTTCTATCACAATAACTCATAACTTCTTCATCATGTGTAACAATTATTATCGTAGTTTTTCCTTTGAATTCTAGTAATAATTTTAAGATAATATGTTTATTAACTTCATCTAATGCACCAGTTGGTTCATCTGCAAATATAATAAGAGGTTCTTTTAATAATAATCTTGCAATCGCTACCCTTTGTTGCTCTCCACCACTCAAAGTATAAACTTTTGTATCTAGTGACTTATCTAAACCCACTTTACGCAAGACATCTAACTTCAACTCTTTCTTCTTTCCTTTATTTAATTTCTTATAACTCAATACAATCTCTAAATTGTAATTGATTGTTTCATGAGAAATGAGAGCATAATTCTGAAATAAATATCCAATTTCATTCCTATATAATAGCACTTTATCTTTTTGTTTTATTTTAGCTATATTACATTTATTAATTTCAATTTCACCTTTATCAAACTTTTCAAGTCCACACATACAAGCTAATAAAGTTGATTTACCAGAACCACTTTTCCCAGTTATAGCAATCATTTCACCTTCGTTAACAGATAAATTAAAATCCGAAAATAAATAATGTTCATTAAACTGCTTACTTAAATTTTTCACTTGAATCATTGTTGAATTCTCTTTTCATATTCAGTTTTACTTATATAATCAGTGAAGAATACCCATTTTCCTTTGTGATCAATTTTGACATATTTTTCAGCTGGATTAAATCCTTTAAAATCTAATAAATAACTATTCTATTTACCATTTTCATCAAACGATTCGATATCTTTATAATCTTGGATTTCTTCAATTTCTTTTGTACTTAATTTATCAGGATATTCACTATTAGGCACTTTAGCATAACTCCACTGTCTTTTAACTAAAGGATTAAATCTATCTATTTTCTCTTCAGTATATTTAAAAATAAGTAAGGATATACAAATCAGATATATAATAGAAATAATAATAATAAATATTCGTTTCACTACTGACTCTCACCTCGTCGTGCATTTTTTAATAAGTAATACTCATAACGTCGAATCACAAAAATCAAAGACAATGTTTCAAATAATATAACTGAACAAATCACCGGAAATGAAAATGATAAGACATCAAAATATTTAACAATCAACAATGATATTAATGAGGAAACAATACTTATCATCATAAATTGATAATGCTTTTTCACAAAAGAATATCCATGAATTGTCTTAACAAATATTTTTTTCTTTTCAGAATCGCAATATAAACATACATTAAAAATATAAACACTAAAAAGAACAACGCTCCCAAAAATGGCCGTTATCAAGGATATTCCTAAATTTAATTTTAGTTGTTGAATATCATCTATGACTTTACTATAAATGTTCGTTAAACCTTGAATTTCATCGTCTAGTTTATATTTTTCTATTTTATTTTGTATAAAATCATAGTCTTTAAACAATAAACTTCCATTAGATGCAGCTGTCGAATAAAAAGAAAATGGATTTAATTCTTTAGGCATAATTACAATGACCGGATTATATGAAATAGCATTTTTTAGTTCAAACATACTACTATAATTGAATAATTCGAAATGGTTATCAGTTTTCAAGACCTCTACATTTAAATATTTTTCTTTATTAGTAATACTTCTTTCATCATTAAGCTGGTTGATATATTCATTCATTTCTTTTTTTAATTGAAAAATATTCTTCTTGTTATATGCCTTTTCAGGTAATAAAATAGTCAATCTCGAAAAGTCTATTTGTTTTTCACCCTTTACTTTAATTCCATTTCTCTTTACATAAGTCTTATTTACAAAAATAGCATTTTCTAAATCATATCTCTCGCCTTTATTTTTCCAATCATAATAATTGTTATAAGATAATAGCCATTTATCTTCGGGAATTTTGTTTATTAAAGTTAAGATTCTTTTTTCAACGTTGTCATTTTTTTCTTTATCTGTACCATTTTCATTAGTTGATATTTCGGTCATAAATAAATCCTTATTTTTAATCCAATATTTTTCACTTACTAAATTGTCTTTTAATTCATTATAGTTAAACACCGAACTATTAATAACATTTAATAAGGTTAACATTACCAAAATTTTAATTGCACCTGGTAAGTATTTAAGAATATTTCCAATCCCATCATACTTAATATATTTCGTTATTTTAAACGACTCTTTGTATACGATGATAAAAGATATAGACATCATTATAAATAGGATGGTTAAAAACATTAATGTGAAAACCAAAAATGATAATTGAACATATATGAACTGTGCTAATTTATTATATATTAAGAGACCTATTGTCATAATCATATTAATTACAAAGAAATATTTAAGAAAAATGATAAAAAGTTCTTTTGATTTAATTCGAAAAATTTTCTGTGAAGTAAACCCGTGTAACCTTTTTATAGACATATCTTTAATTGAGGTTACATTATGATACAAAATAGCAATAAATAAAATGATCATCAACATTCCAATTGATGGAATCAATTTATATACATTTAAGTAGTCTACAAGGACAAAGAAAATAGGTTGATTAAAATATACCGCAGTAAGTCCATTATCTTCTAATTCTTTATAGAACGTTTGAGGTAAAGGTTCATCAGTAAAAAAGAATGTACCAACGAGTTTTAACTGATTTACCTTTACATCATTTGGTTCTAATAATTTGTATTTCTTACCGTAAGTAAATGGACGCTCTGAAAAGCTTTGCTTATCATTTTTATATTGCACTAAAAATTTTGATTTCCCATTATCTTCATAATTCTTATTCTCTCTTATAATGTTAGTATTATACTTATTTGATAGTTTAACAATTACTTTATTTGCTTCTTTTTTACTCAGCTTTTTATCCAAATTAGTTATTATAAACCCTTCTTCATAACCAGGAATGCCTATTTCATCGTAATATTTATAAAAATTCAAAAACAAAAATGTCGAAGTAAGGAATGTAAAAAATATAGTTATTCTTGTTATATTTTTCATTCTTACACTTCCCTTATGTGATTTAAGCTAGCTTAATTATAATATAAACAATTCATAAT
>NZ_RXWZ01000060.1 GCF_003970575.1 Mammaliicoccus fleurettii | reverse complement strand
ATTCATAAATTTGCATATTGATATCACATTTATAAGTGCATTAAATCAGTGCTAGTTATTTTTAATAGTGTTATAACAGTGATTACAAAAATTTGATTTTAAAATGAGATTATATTTAGTAACGACTAAATGAATAACCATTCAAAAACTTTTATAAAAAGCATTGCATAAAATTACATAAATGCGTATAATAATGAATATTATTAATTCAGGAGGTTACAACTTTGAAAAGAAATTTATTTGTGAAAGTAGTACTTATAACAGTTTGTTTACTACTTACTATTCCATATTTAGTCCCCAAACAGTCACACGCCCAAGAAACTGACCAGTGGGAAAAAGCTAAAGAACGTGGCGAGCTAAGAGTAGGTTTATCAGCAGATTATGCACCATATGAATTTGAACATACCAAAGATGGAAAGCGTGAGTATGCAGGTATAGATATTGAGCTAGCTAAAAAAATTGCGAAAGACAATGGTATAAAGCTTAAAATAGTGAATATGCAATTTGATAGTTTATTAGGTGCTTTAAAAACTGGGAAAATAGATATGATTATTTCAGGTATGGCACCGACTCCTGAAAGAAAAAAAGAAGTTGATTTTTCAAATCACTATATGGAAGTTAAGCAAAGACTAATTGTTCAAAAGAAAGATAAAGATAAATTAAAAACAATTGAAGATTTCAAAGGAAAAATGATTGGAGTACAAAAGCAAACAACTCAAGAAGAATTAGCAAAAACTGAAATGCCAGACTCTCAAGTGAGCTCACTTGCAAGGGTACCTGAAGTTATTATGTCACTTAATTCAGGAAAAGTAGATGGAATGATTATTGAAGGTCCTGTAGCAGATGCATATTTAGAGAAAAATCCAAATTTAACTTATTCAGATGTTGATTTTTCTGATGCAGATAAAACAACTGCCATCGCTTTACCTAAAGATTCTCCTCAATTAATGGAGAGAGTCAATAAAAGTGTTAAAGAAGTTCGAGATAATAATTTGATAAAAGATTATCAAGATAAAGCCACAGAAGCAATGTTTGATGATGGATCATTTTTTAGCAAATATGGATCTTATTTCTTACATGGTGTTGGATATACAATTCTATTATCATTCTTAGGAGTTGTAGCTGGTGCACTTATTGGTGTTTTCTTTGCATTGATGAAATTAAGCAACAGTAAAATCTTAAAATCTATTGCATCAGTTTATATAGAATTTATAAGAGGAACGCCTTTATTAGTTCAAGTATTTTTAGTGTATTTTGGTACAACAGCAGTACTTGGTTTAGATTTATCTGCACTTATTTGTGGTATTATCGCGCTTATTATTAACTGTAGTGCTTACATAGCAGAAATTATTAGAGCAGGGATTAATGCAGTTGATAATGGTCAAATGGAAGCCGCAAGATCATTAGGTTTAAATAAATCACAAGCTATGAAAAAAGTTATTATGCCTCAAGCCATTAAAAATATACTACCAGCTTTAGGTAATGAGTTCGTAACTGTAATTAAAGAATCATCTATTGTATCAGTAATAGGTGTTAGTGAATTAATGTTTAATGCACAAGTTGTGCAAGGTGCGTCGTTTGATCCATTCACACCATTGTTAGTAGCAGCAGTATTGTACTTCATTTTAACGTTTACGTTATCTAGAGTGATGTATATTGCTGAAAGGAGGTTCAGTGTCAGTGATTAAAGTTAATGATTTACACAAAACATTTGGTAAAAATGAAGTATTAAAAGGTATTAATTTAAATATTGAAAAAGGAGAAGTAGTTGCCATAATAGGTCCATCAGGTAGTGGTAAAAGTACGCTATTAAGATGTTTAAACTTATTAGAAGATCCTACTTCAGGTCAAATTATTTTTGAAAACAATGATCTAACGAATACTAAGGGAGCAAAGCTGGATCAATTAAGACAAAAAATGGGAATGGTGTTCCAAAGCTTTAATTTGTTCCCTCACAAAAAAGTTATAGATAATGTTACTTTAACGCCTTTGACTTTAAAAAAAGGAAATAAATCTGAATTAGAAAAACAAGCTCATCAGTTGCTTGAAAAAGTTGGATTAGAAGATAAATCGGATGTTTATCCTTCAAAACTTTCTGGAGGACAAAAGCAGCGTGTCGCTATTGCGAGGGCATTAGCTATGAATCCAGAAGTTATTTTATTCGACGAACCAACTTCAGCACTTGATCCCGAAGTAGTTGGGGAAGTGTTAAGTGTTATGAAAGATTTAGCTAAAGAAGGCATGACAATGGTCGTTGTAACACATGAAATGGGCTTTGCTAAAAATGTAAGTGATCATGTCATTTTTATGGATGAAGGAATTGTACAAGAAGAAGGTACACCTGAACAAATTTTTGATAATCCGCAAAATAGTAGAACGAAACAATTTTTATCTAAAGTATTGTAATACTAAAAAATAAAAGAGGTGTTTTCGTGTTAGAAATAGGTATAGTCGGCGGAAGTGGATATGGTGCAATTGAACTAATTAGATTACTCAAACAACATAAAGAAGTGAATATTAAATATGTATTTTCACATTCTAAGTCTGGGGAAGACATTAAAGAAACATTTCCACATTTGCAAGACAATATTAATGTACCATTTTCAAGTTTAGATGTTGATAAAGTAGATTGCGATTTAATATTTTTTGCTACGCCATCAAATGTGAGTAAACATTTTATTCCTAAATTAATTGAACGAGGAATAAAAGTTATTGATTTATCAGGAGATTTTAGACTAAAAGATCCAGCATTATATGAAAAATATTATGGTGAAAAACCAGCTGAACAAAGCATACTTGATAAAGCTAATTATAGCTTAGCTGAGTGGTCCGATATAAACAATGATTCAACTAAAATTATTGCTAATCCAGGATGTTTTCCAACAGCGACTTTACTTTCTCTACATCCACTATTAAAAAACAATTTAATTAATAAGGAATCAATAATTATAGATGCTAAAACAGGTATTTCTGGTGCAGGTAGAAGTTTAAGTCAGAATGTTCATTATGGAGAAGCGAATGAGAATTTCTCTGCTTACAAATTAGGAACACATAAACACACGCCAGAAATTGAGCAATATTTATCAAAATTATCAGGATCTGATATTAAAGTAATGTTTACACCACATCTTGTTCCTATGACAAGAGGCATACTGGCTACAATTTATGTTGATTTAAATGAACAAATATCAGAAGAAGCATTACATAAAATGTATATAAAAACCTATCAAAATAAACCATTTGTCCGTATTAGGAAAATAGGTGAATTTCCAAAAACTAAGGAAGTATTAGGTAGTAATTTTTGCGATATAGGTATTTACGTTGACGAAGAACGAAATAAAGCTGTAATTGTAACTGTAATAGATAATTTAGTAAAAGGTGCAACTGGTCAAGCAATTCAAAACATGAATATTTTATATGGATTTAATGAAGATGAAGGTTTGAATTTATTACCAGTATATCCTTAGAAATGGAGGGATTTGATGTTAGAAGAAACTGAACAATTAATTGACTCTGAATTGACAATTATAGAAGAAGGTGACGTTGCGACACCTAAGGGCTTTGTAGCAGGTGGAACACACGTGGGCCTTCGTAGAGAAAAGAAAGATTTTGGTTGGCTATTTTCATCAGTTCCAGCTAATTGTGCAGCAGTATATACACAAAATGCTTTCAAAGCTGCACCATTACAAGTTACAGAGGAGAGTATAAGTGTTAATAATAAACTTTCTGCAGTAATCATTAATTCTGCAATAGCAAATGCTTGTACAGGTAAACGAGGTGTTGAAGATGCGAAACAAACTCAAAAATGGGCTGCATCAAAATTACAAATACCAGAACATGAAATTGCAGTTGCTTCAACAGGTTTAATAGGCGAATTTTTACCAATGCAAAAAATAAAGTATGGCGTTAATAATATAGATATACAAAATGATTTTAATTCTGAAAATTTTAATGAATCTATTTTAACAACAGATAAAGAAACAAAGCACATAGCTGTACAAGTGACTATTGATAATGAAGTGATAACAATTGGTGGAACTTGTAAAGGATCAGGTATGATACATCCGAATATGGCTACTATGTTAGGATTTATGACTACAGACGCAAACGTAGAAGTTGAAGATTTAAATAGTTTATTGAAAGAATCTGTTGATGAAACTTTTAATATGATTACTGTTGATGGAGATACAAGTACTAACGATATGGTTATTCTTTTAGCAAATGGTGAAAGTAATAACCAACCATTATGTAAGCAACATCCTGAATGGAATAAATTTGCTAAAGCAGTGCAACATGTAAGTCGATATTTAGCACAAAGTATTGCTAGGGATGGTGAAGGTGCAACGAAATTAATAAAAGTTAAAGTTACTGGTGCCGAAACAAAAGAACAAAACAATATTATTGCTAAAACAATCGTCGGTTCTAGTCTAGTCAAGACGGCTATTCATGGAGCAGATCCAAACTTTGGCAGAATCATTTCAGCAATTGGATATGCTGATATTACGATAAATCCAACTGATATAGACGTATGGCTCTGTGATCATTTATTGGTTAGCAAAGGAATGAATGTTTCATTTGATGAGTTAGATTTAAAAGCTAAAATGGAGCAGGATACTATTGAAATCAATGCTAAGATTGGTGATTCATCCTTTACATCTACAGCATTTGGGTGCGATTTATCTTATGATTACGTGAAAATTAATGCATTATATAGAACCTAATTGGAGGTATTTAAGTGAAGTATGCAGTAATTAAAATAGGCGGAAGTATATTAAATAATCTTAACAAATCAATAATTGAAGATATTCTCACTTTAAAAAAGCAAAATTATGTACCCATAATCGTGCATGGTGGAGGTCCATTTATAAATAAGCAACTTAGTAAAATAGGAGTTGAAAGTAAATTTGTAGATGGATTACGTGTAACTGATGAGGAAGTGTTGCTACAAACTTCTAGTACATTGATAGGTGAAGTGAATCCTCAAGTAGTATTTCAAATCAATCAATATGAACCATTAGCAATAGGTGTTAATGGAATAGATATGAATTTATTTGATATAGAACCACTTCATCCTAAATACGGTTTTGTTGCAGAATGTTCTTCAGTTAACAAAGCTGCTCTTGAACTTATTTGTTCAAATAGTATCCCAGTTGTAGCTCCTATAGGTATAGATAGTATCAGTGGACAACGATACAATATTAATGCTGATAGTTTAGCTTATAAAATTGCAAGTGAAATGGAAGGTGATTTATTTCTAATAAGTGATATTCCAGGTGTACTCATTAAAGATGAAGTTCAAGCTAACTTAAGTATTAAAGATATTAATAATTATATTGAAACGACTGAAATATATGGTGGAATGATACCTAAAGTTACTGGTGCAATTTCAGCTATAAAAGATGGTTGTAAAAGCGTAAAAATTATTTCTGGATCATCAGAACATGCTTTATTAAAGAGTTCGATATCAAATGAAATAGGTACTACGATTACTTCTTAAAGATATAACAATTCAACATGATTAGTCTGCCAACAAATTCACTATCTTTGTTGGCAGCTTTTTTGTTTATATTCAAGATTTAATTTGTTTTAAATAACTTTAAAATCTAAAACTTTCATATAAATATGTTAAAATATATAAGCATGTTTGATAGTGAGGTGAATCAATTTGAATTTAGATTTATTGAAACAAGAAGTAATAGATTACGCGCATTCTATTGGAATTGATAGCATTGGATTTACAACGGCAGATCCCTTTGATGAATTAAAACAGAAATTAGAAGATTATCACTCAAAGGGCTATGCGTCTGGTTTTGAAGAAAGTGATATTGAATTAAGAACAGTTCCAAAACTCACTTTACCATCTGCAAGATCAATAATTGCTATTGCAGTAGGTTATCCTAATAAATTAAAAGATGCACCTAAAAGTGTAAGAGGTGACAGACGAGGTTTATTTGCACGAGCTTCTTGGGGTCAAGATTATCATACGATTATGAGAAATCGACTAGATAAACTCAGTTTATTCCTACAAGAGAAAGTACCAGATGTAGAAGTGAAATCGATGGTTGATACAGGTGTTCTATCTGATCGAGCTGTTGCTGAAAGAGCTGGCTTAGGATTTGCAGGTAAAAATGGCTTTATTATAAATGAAGATTTAGGGACATGGAGCTATTTAGGTGAGATATTAGTGAGTATCCCATTTAAACCTGACGACCCGGTTATCGATAGTTGTGGTGATTGTAATATATGTGTAGATCGATGTCCTACTGGAGCATTAGTGGGTGATGGACAATTAAATAGTCAAAAATGTATCAGCTTTTTAACGCAAACTAAAGGATATTTAAAAGATGAATATCGTTATAAAATTGGTAATAGACTATATGGTTGTGATACATGTCAGCAAGTATGTCCAAGAAATAGAGGGATTAACACAGAACAAGATGATATCGTCTTAGAACCTGAAGTCTTGAAGCCTAGATTAGTTCCATTATTAAAAATGTCTAACAAAGAATTTAAGAATACTTATGGACATTTAGCTGGTGCATGGCGTGGAAAGAAACCGATTCAAAGAAATGCAATTGTTGCACTTGCACATTTTAATGAAGAAAGTGCAATACCTGATTTGAAAGATGTTGCATTAACAGATCCTAGACCAATGATAAGAGGTACAGCATTTTGGGCAATTGGACAAATTCAAGGTGAAGAAGCAAGATCATTTATAATGTCGCACTATGAACGTGAAATTGAAGAAGTTCAAGAAGAAATGATAAAAGGATTAGAGATTAGGAGAAAATAAAATATGACAAATCATGTAGTTTTATATCAACCAGAAATACCAGCAAATACAGGGAATATTGCACGTAGTTGTGCAGCAACAGATACAACTTTACATTTAATAAGACCTTTAGGTTTTAGTACTGATGATAAAATGTTAAGAAGAGCAGGATTAGATTACTGGAAATTCGTAAATATTGTTTATTATGATAGTGTTGAAGAATTTTTTGAGAAAACAGAAGGTGGAAACTATTATTTATTAACTAAATTTGGTACACAACCACACACTGAATTTGATTATAGTAGTTTAGATGAAGATCATTATTTTGTGTTTGGTAGAGAAACGACTGGTCTTCCAGATTGGATTAAAGAAAAATATAAAGATACGGCTTTAAGAATTCCAATGAATGAAAATGTAAGATCATTAAATTTATCTAACACTGCTGCAATTTTAATTTATGAAGCTTTAAGACAACAAAATTATCCTAATTTATCATAAAAAAAACTGAGGCCAAATGGTCTCAGTTATTAATTATTTGATTTTAAAGATTCAAGTTCTTTATTTAAATCTTCTTCTTTAAGACCATAGTCTTTAGAATCGCGACCAGCAGTTAACATCGCAGTAATAAATGCTACACCAACCATACAAATTAATAACGTGTTCATTTAATTAGCCCCCTCGTAATGTTATGTTATCTTTATTATAAACGAATTAGGGGAATATTTAAATACATTTTTAAGGAGACATATAAATGGATAATTATATTTTAAAAAATGCACAAGTTTATACTGAAAAAACAAAGATTGAAAATGGATATATCGAAGTGCGTGATGGCTTTATTTATGATATTCAAGAAGGTGACTATAAAGGTAATGCTCGTGTTGTAGATTTAAAAGGACAACATTTGATACCAGGTTTTATTGATATACATATACATGGTGGTTATGGTCAAGATGCTATGGATGCTACTCCAGAAACTTTAAACGTATTATCTGAAAAATTATTATCAGAAGGAACAACAAGCTTTTTAGCTACTACTATGACACAGTCAACAGATGCAGTTAATGATGCATTGGAAAATGTTGCGAAGTATAAACCGCTAGATGAAAAGCGCGCAGAAATATTAGGTGTACATTTAGAAGGTCCATTTATCTCTGAACATAAAGTTGGTGCTCAGAATCCAGCATTTGTTGCAAGACCCACAGTGCAAAAATTTAATGAGTTCCAAGAAAAATCAAACGGGAATATTAAAATAGTAACAATTGCTCCAGAAGTAGAAGGTGCAAAAGAAACGATAAAACATTTAAGCAATGACGTTATTTTTTCTGCAGGACACACAGTTACCGATTATAACGGGATTGAAGAAGCGGTAAATTATGGACTTAAACATGTAACACATTTATATAATGCACAAACAACTTTTACGCATAGAGAACCTGGAGTATTTGGAGCAGCACTGACTAATGAAAGACTAACAACTGAAGTTATTGTCGATGGTGTGCATTCACATCCAGCAGCGGTTAAATTAGCTTATTTGGCAAAAGGTAATGAGAACTTCTGTATTATAACTGATGCAATGAGAGCAAAAGGAATGTCAGACGGAAAATACGATCTTGGTGGTCAAGATGTTTATGTGAAAAATAATGAGGCAAGACTAGAAAATGGTTCATTAGCAGGAAGCATACTTTTAATGAATAAGGGCTTAAAGAACTTGATGGACTTTGCAAACGTGTCACTTGAAGAAGCATGGCGCACAACAAGTTTAAATCAAGCTATACGTTTAAATGTAGATGATAGACTTGGTTCTATTAAAATTGGCAAGCAAGCAGACTTTGTTGTAGTTGATTCAGAATTAAATGTTTTAACTACTATTAAAAAAGGGTATATTATAAATAATGATTAAAGATTAATTTTTTGAAAATAGATAAGTTGAAATGAGGAGTGGACAAAATGGCTTTAAACTTTAAAGTATTTGAAACGAAAGATATCGCTGCACGTTACGCTGCAGACGTAGTTCGCAAACAATTTAATTCAGATAGTACTTCAGTAGTTGGCGTGCACTTAGATGCAGAGAATACAACATTTTTCGATGAATTATTAGATGATGTTAAGAAAAATCCAGTAAACTTTAGTCAAGTACACATTTTGGATTTTGATGGTAAAGAAGATTATTATACTGAACTAGGTGTACCAGCTAAGCAAGTTTTAAAAACAGATGTTGGTAGTGATGTAGAATCATTCATTAAAGAAAAAGTAAACACTGACAAAAAGAAAAATAAATTGATGTTAGATGTTGTGACTTTAACTGAAGATAGCAGAACTGGATTAGATTATAATCAAGCAATTCATCCAGCTAGAGAAGTCATTGTATTAGTTACAGGTAAAGAAAAAGCAAAAGCAGTTAGCAAGTTGTATGAAGAACCAGCTAACGGCTCAGTTGAATCAGCAAAATTAAAACAACATAGAATGGTAACAGTTATATTAGACAATGAAGCGGCACAAGGATTGCCAGAAGATGTTAGATCTTACTTCTCAATTCAATTTTCATAAGAAGGTGAATATATTGAATAAACAGCCAGAAGAAGAAAATGAAATGGTTCAAGACTTAGAAGATGTAAAAGAACTAGGTAAAGAAATGGAACAAATTTCAGAACAAAATGATGAAGCATATGAAGAAAAGAAAGAAGCACAAGATTCATAAAATGCATTATATTTTATAGGGAGTGGGATGACGAAATCTTTTATTAATAGAATAGATTTCGGTTCCACTCCTTTTTTTATGATAATTTAAATTATCTGACAACTGAGAGTTTAAATCATAGGCTGTATAAGATATAATAAAGATGAATAATGAGTGATGACTACAAGGAATAAAGGGGAGTAATTACAATGAGTTACAGAATTGAACATGATACATTTGGTGAAATTAAAGTCCCAAGCGATAAGTATTGGAAAGCGCAAACACAAAGAAGTAAACAAAATTTCCCAGTAGGAAAAGAACAAATGCCTATTGAAGTTATATATGGATTTGCTCACTTGAAAAGAGCAGCAGCAATTTCAAACTATGAACTTGGTAAATTATCAGATGATAAAAAAGATGCAATTGTTTTTGCAACAGATGAGATTTTAAAAGGAAATCTAGACGATCAGTTTCCATTAGTTGTATGGCAAACTGGTAGTGGTACGCAAAGTAACATGAATGTTAATGAAGTTGTAAGTTATGTAGCTAATGAATACTTAAAAGAAAAAGGTTCAGATGATAGTGTTCATCCAAACGATCATGTAAATATGTCTCAAAGTTCAAATGATACATATCCAACTGCAATGCACGTTGCTTTATATCATGAAATTGAATCTAAATTATTACCAGCTTTAAGTACGTTAAGAAATACTTTTAAAGATAAAGAAGAATCATTTAAAGATATTATCAAAATTGGTAGAACTCATCTACAAGATGCGACACCATTAACTTTAGGACAAGAAGTTAGTGGTTGGAGATATATGTTGGATAAATGTGAATCACTACTAAATGAATCTAAAGGTCAATTATTGAACTTAGCAATCGGTGGTACCGCTGTTGGTACTGGTATAAATGCACATCCTGAATTTGGTGATAAAGTTGCTAAACAAATTGGTAAACAATTAGGTTATCCATTTGTATCTTCTGAAAACAAGTTCCATGCTTTAACTGCACATGATGAAGTAGTTTATGTGCATGGTGCATTAAAAGCTTTAGCAAGTGATTTAATGAAAATTGCAAATGATGTTAGATGGTTAGCTTCTGGCCCAAGAGCTGGTTTAGCTGAAATTTCTATTCCTGAAAATGAACCAGGATCATCAATTATGCCAGGTAAAGTAAACCCAACTCAATGTGAAATGTTAACTATGGTTTCAGTACAAGTCCTTGGAAATGATTCAGCAGTAGGTATTGCTGCTTCACAAGGTAACTTTGAATTAAACGTATTTAAGCCAGTTATTTTGTATAATACATTACAATCAATTTATTTATTAACTGATGGTATCGAAACATTTAACAATAATTGTGCTGTTGGTATTGAACCTATCGAGGAAAATATTGATAAATATTTAAATCAATCTTTAATGTTAGTTACTGCTTTAAATCCACATATTGGATATGAAAATGCAGCAGCTATTGCAAAAAATGCTCACAAAAATGGACTAACTTTAAAAGAATCAGCCATTCAATCTGGTCATTTAACAGAAGAACAATTCGATGAATGGATTAAACCTGAAGATATGATAAGCTCTAAAAAATAGTAGCATCTGTAAGACATAAATATTAAGAACACAAAAAGGTGCTATGGCAGCACCTTTTTGTGTATAAATATATAGATTCCTGGAGGAAATTTATGAAAAGAATAGGATTAATAGATATAGGTTCTAATACAATAAGACTTGTTATTTTTGAGTATTCAGTAGAAACAGGATTAAATGAACTACAAAATATTAAAACACCTGCTCGTCTAAGTCAATTTTTAGATGAAGATAAAAATATGAACGAAGAAGGCATTAACGTTTTAGTAGAAACTTTAAATAGTTTTAAAAAAGTAGCTAAAAAATTTCATGTTGAAGAACTTGTCCCTGCAGCAACTGCAGCAGTTAGACAATCAAAAAATGTAGATCAAATAATTGAAAGCGTAAAATCCAAAACTAATCTTGATATCGAAATTATTCCAGAACAAGATGAAGCTTTTTATGGATTTTATGCAGCAACACATACACTAAATATTGAAAACGGTATAACTGTAGATATTGGTGGTGGTTCAACAGAGGTTACTTATTTTGAAAATAAGAAATTAAAAGAAGCGATTAGTTTTCCTTTTGGTGTTGTAACGTTAGAAAAAATGTTTTTCGTGGATAAAGATCACAATGATAAAAATGCGATAAAAAAGTGTGAAAAATTCGTTAAAGAACAATTTGAATCTGAAAAATGGATAAAAGATAAAAAAGTTCCAATTATTGGAATTGGTGGTTCAGCACGAAATAATGCACGTATTCATCAGTCTTTAAATAACTATCCTATTGCGGGGGTACATGGTTATGATATGACTAAAAAAGATTTAGAAGAAGTGTATGATGAATTAAAAAAATCAGATAAAAGTGATTTAAAAGATTTAGATGGATTAAGTAGAGATCGTACAGATATTATTATTCCAAGTTCTATTGTATTTAACACGCTTTATGATATAACAGATGCAACTCGTTTCACTTTTTCTAGAAAAGGGTTACGTGAAGGTTTAGTTATGACAAGGTTGAAAGAAGATTTCCCAAAATCGTTTAATAAAGATAATGTGACTACAGATGCTTTAAGATATTTAGCAAATGAGTATAATATAAATCCTTCTAACGGTAAACAGCGTATGAGATTAGCAGAAGATTTACTTAATAAAGTGATAGAAATAACTGATTTTGAAGTATCTAATGAAGACAGAAAATTGTTGAAAGAAGCGGCATATTTATACTATTTAGGTGCATTTATTGATGCGGATTCTAGTTCTCAACATACTTATTATATTATAGCAAATTCAAGTATTAATGGATTCTCACATAGAGATAGAGTGAAATTAGCGCTTCTTGCAAGTTTTAAAAATAAATCATTACTTAAGTTTTATGTAAAAGAAACATCTTGGTTTAAAGATAATGAAATTGAACTCATTCAAAAACTAGGTGGAATAATAAAATTCGCTAATGCATTAAATGTTTCAAATACTGATTGCATAGAAACGTTGGAATTAATTGACAAGAAAAATGAATTTGACTTAATAGTGGATTATGTAACAGACCCAATTGCAGAAGAATATCAGTCAGAAAGACAGAAAAAACATATAGAAAAGTTACTACCAAAAAAACTTAATATAATATTTACACAAGGTTAACAATTTTGCGTTTTAATGAAACAGTGTCAGTTTTTAAAGATGAATGGAAATAAGTAAAGGGTGAGATAATTATGGAAACGCAAACGAACGGGTTTTATTTAGACAATCCAGAGTACTATAATAATCGAGAGTTAAGTTGGCTTGACTTTAATTATCGTGTTCTTGAGGAAGCGATTGATCCGAACAATCCAATGCTTGAACAACTAAAATTTTTAGCAATTCATAGTTCTAACTTAGATGAATTTTTCATGGTCAGAGTAGCAGGTTTAAAAGACCAAGTGAAAATGAATTTTAATGAACCAGAGAATAAAGCACAATTAACGCCAAAAGAACAACTTACCGGTATAGAAAAGAAAAATAGAGAAAACGTGTATCTTCAATATAAGAGATTTAATGAATTAAAGGATTTATTAAAAACTTATAATATATTTATTACACAACCAGAAAGACTGCCAGAAGATTTAATTGATCAACTACACAATCAATTCAATACTGAAATATTACCAACACTCTCACCATTAGGAATTGATGCTTATAGACCATTTCCTAAATTAAATAATAAAATGCTCAATTTATTTGTTGATATAAAGTTAAATGATGGTGAAATAAAGTCAGCAATAGTACCTGTACCAACATTATTAGATAGAATTATTAAGTTGGAATATGATGGTAAAAAGTATATTGTATTTTTAGAAGATGTCATTTCTTTATTTATTGAACAATTATTTAATGGATTTGAAGTAATAAACACGTATACTTTTAGAGTGACGAGAAATGCTGATTTAACAATCCATGAAGATGGTGCGGAAGATTTATTAATAGAAATTGAAAAGTTTCTAAAAGAAAGAAAAAGCGGTGCAGCAGTAAGACTTGAAATAGATAGTAGACATATTGATACAGAAGTAAAAAGTATGTTTTTAATGAATGAGCTAGAGTTAACTAATAAAGATATATACAGAGTTAATGGGCCATTAGATTTAACTGTATTATTCTCTCTTGTAGGACGATTAGAAGAATTATTCCCTGAATTATTGTACAAACCATATAGACCACAATTACCTTCCTCTTTAAACAAAAATAATGTTTATGATTTAGCTTTAGAAAAAGATGTATTTTTCCATCACCCATATGAATCGTTTGAACCAATTGTAGAATTTATTAAAGAAGCATCAGAAGATCCAAATACACTCGCTATTAAACAAACACTTTATAGGGTGAGCAGTGATTCAACAATCATTCAAGCATTGAAAAACGCTGCCGAGAACGGGAAACAAGTCACAGTATTAGTTGAATTAAAAGCTAGATTTGACGAAGAAAACAATGTTCAATGGGCAAAAATGTTAGAAGATGCAGGGTGTAATGTTATATATGGCATGACTTTCCTTAAAACGCATAGCAAAATAACACTCGTAATAAAAAAAGTAGATGGAAAAGTTATACCATTCGTACACTTAGGTACAGGAAATTATAATGACAAAACAGCAAAAATATATACAGATATGGGTATCATTACTACAAATCCTAAAATAGGTGAAGATGCCATTAATTTCTTTAACTATTTAAGCGGTTACTCTTTGAAACCCGATTATAATGAATTAATAGTGGCACCATTTGAAATTCGTGATTTCTTTGTTGATCATATTGAACAAGAAATAGAATTACACAATGAGCATGGCAATGGACTCATTATAGCTAAGATGAATTCTTTAACTGATAAAAAAGTAATTAAAAAATTATATGAAGCGTCTCAAAGCGGTGTGAAAATCAAACTTATTATTAGGGGCATTTGTTGCTTGAAACCAGGTATTAAAGGGGTAAGTGAAAATATCGAAGTTATAAGTATAGTAGGCAGATTTTTAGAACATTCTAGAATATATTATTTTCACCATAATAGTGAAGAAAAGATGTACCTTTCCTCTGCGGATATGATGACAAGAAATATGATAAAGCGTGTTGAAATATTATTCCCTATACTTGATCCTAAAGTAGTAAGTAGATTAAAAGATATTTTAAACTTACAATTAAATGATGGATTAAAAGGACGTATTCAAAATTCCGATGGTAATTATCAATACAATGATGCTGGTAATAAACACATGAACTCTCAAGAAATGTTGATGGATGAAGCATTATTAGCAGCTAAAGAAATGAGACAATCTCATATAAATATTGGACAGCCTGTAAGAAGTAGAAGAAGGAGTTTCATAAATAAATTTAAAGAAAGATTAAAACGATAAAGCTCAAAACGATAAAGCTCAAAATATAAAGCCCTCCCAATCCTTGATAACTGAAGGATTGGGAGGGCTGTTTTTATATTAATCGTCTAAAGTAACTGAGATGAATTCATCTTTAAATGGATGTTCGAATTCTATTTTATAACTGTGTAATTTTAATTGTCTAAGTTTACTATTGTTATATAAAGGGTCACCTACGACTGGGTGTCCTATTTCTGCTAAATGTACACGGATTTGGTGTGTTCTACCAGTATCTAATTTCAACTCTACTTCAGCTGTATGTTCATCTAACATATGACTTTCTATAATATGTGTAATTGCTCGTTGACCAGTTGGTGATACACGTCTTTTATTTGGATGGAATTTATCCTTACCTATTGGCATATCTATCGATTGTGGCTTAAGTGGTAACAAACTATCGACTTGAGCTTTATATGTTCGAGTGATTTTTCTATCTTCTAACATATGATCTAATATTTTTTTAGCAATCGGATGCTTTGCTACTAATAATAAGCCGACTGTTTCTTGGTCTAACCTATGAACAGGCTCAGTATAATCTGAATCTAATGTATAAATTACATGATTCATAAGTGTGTTTGCTTCCTTTAAATCGTTTGGATGCGTCTTTACGCCTTTAGGTTTAACAACAATTGCTAAATATTCATCCTCATATTTAACTTCAGCCAATCGATAACTCGATACATACTGACTCGTTTCATTAAGAGTAGGAATGTAAAGTTTATCTCCTTCACTTAATTTATCTCTTAATGTGCTTGCTTGTTCATTTATCGTAATCTCTTTTGACATTCTCAAAAGGTGTAGTTCTTTTTTAGGAAGGTGTAAAGATTTGAACATTTCTTCAATTGTTTGACCTTCATGTTTTGATGGTATTGTTATTTGCATAGTGTCCTCCAGGAATATTTCTCTTAAAATCGGGAAAAATTATATTATAACTAAAAATAAGTTATAATTAGTATAACAAGAAAATTAGATAAGGAGTATCATTCATGTCAAAATCAATCGATAATAATGAATTTAATGTAAGTATTAATACAAGACAAATGACTTTTGAAGATATAGACGAAGTTATTGAACTACAATCTAAATGTTTCCCAGGAATGGAACCATGGGAAAGAGCACATTTAGAAAGTCATTTAAAAATGTTCCCAAGAGGACAAGTAGTTGTTGAATTTGAAGGTGAAATTATAGGTTCATGTTCATCTCTTATAATAAATTTTGATGAATATGATGATAGACATACATGGGATAGTATTACGAATAACGGCTATATAACAAATCATAATGATCATGGTCATAATCTATATGGAATAGAAGTTATGGTTCATCCTGAGTATAGAGGAATGAAAGTTGGCGCAAGATTATACGAAGCAAGACGCGAAATTGCTTATGAACTAAATTTGAAAAGTATTATAATTGGTGGAAGAATTCCAAACTATCATGAATATAGTGATGAACTAACACCAAGAGAATATGTGCAAGGCGTAATTAAACATAGAATTAAAGATCCAGTCTTAACATTTCAATTGATGAATGATTTTACTTTAATGCGAATTAATCCTAATTATTTAAATGATGATGTTAAAAGTATGAAATATGCTACTTTAATGGAATGGAATAATCCTGATTATATCGCACGTAGTAACGTTCATTTTAAAACAAGTGAGCCAGTTAGAATATGTACAGTTAACTATATGATGAGAAAAATTAATTCTTTTGAAGAATTTGCTAATCAAATAGAATATTTCATTGACGTTGCTTATGATGCAGACAGCGACTTTATTGTGTTCCCCGAGCTTTTAACTACTCAATTAATGAGTTTCGATGAGCAAAGTAATCCTGCTGAATCTATTAGAAAATTAACGACTTATACATCTCAATATATAGAGATGTTTAATCAATTTGCTATGAAATACAATATAAATATAATTGGTGGTTCTCATTTCGTAGAAGAAGGAGAAGACATATATAATATTTCTTACTTATTCCGTCGTGATGGTTCTATTGAAAAACAATATAAAATACATGTAACACCTAATGAAAGAAAATGGTGGGGTGTGTCACCTGGTAATGGTGTAGAAGTTTTTGATACAGATTGTGGAAAAATCGCAATACAAATTTGTTATGATAGCGAATTTCCAGAAATGGCAAGAATAGCTACAGAAAAAGGAGCAAAAATAATATTTACACCATTTTCAACTGAAGATAGACAAAGTTATTTACGTGTAAAATATTGTTGCATGGCTAGAGCTATTGAGAACCAAATTTATACCGTAACTTCAGGAACTTGTGGTAACTTACCGCAAACTGAAAATATGGACATACAATATAGTGCTTCAGCAATATATTCACCATCTGATTATGGTTTTGCACGTGATGGCATAGTAGGAGAAACAGGTGAAAATCTAGAAATGGTAGCTATAGGTGAAATAGACTTAGAAGTATTAAGAAGAGGTAGAGAAAATGGGACAGTAAGACATCTTAGAGATAGAAGACATGATGTATATAATGTAACGCACAATCAATAATACTAAAGGTGATGTATATGGAGAAACCAACACGTACAAGTCTCTTAAAAGAAATAGCAGAATTTTTAAATGAAGAGACAGAAATGTACAGCATGATGCATGGAGCTCTCAAAAAATTAGTGAGTGGTAGTAATTTTCATACTGGCTGGATATTTTTTATTGATGAAGAGGGTAAACACGAGTTAGTTGCTGAAGAAGCCTTACCACCAGCACTAACACACAATAAATGCCAATATATGACTGAGGGTACGTGTTGGTGTGTTACTGCATATCAAAATAAAAAGTTAACTAAAGCTTCAAATATTATTTCATGTTCGAGAATTGTGAAAGCTACTAAAGAGCATCACGACAAAACTGATGGTATAACGCATCATGCAACGGTTCCTCTTAGGTCAGGTAATGAACAATTTGGATTATTGAATATTGCTACTCCTAATACGAAACGATATTCTGAAGAAGATTTAGAACTACTAGAATCAGTAGCATTTCAAATTGGTTCAGCTATAAAACGTATTTTTCTAACTGATCAAGAAAAAGAAGCAGCTCGTATTAACGAAAGAAACAGGCTTGCTAGAGATTTACATGATTCAGTTAATCAGATGTTGTTTTCTTTAAAAATAACAGCTCATGCAGCTAAAGGATTAAACGATCAACAAGCAGCTAAGGAAGCTTTCCAAACTATAGAAGATACGAGTCAAAGTGCTGTTAATGAGATGAGAGCACTTATATGGCAATTAAAACCGATAGGCTTAGAACAAGGATTGATTGCAGCAATTAAGCAATATAGCCAATTTATTCATATAGAACCAGAATTTGAAGTAGAAGGTTTAATAGACTTACCTAATACGATGGAAGAAAATATTTACCGTATTATTCAAGAATCATTGAATAATATTAATAAACACTCCGGGCAAAAACGTGCAAAAATTTATTTAGAACAAAATAAATATGAATTTAAATCGCGTATAATAGATGAAGGAAGAGGCTTCGAAAATAATAAATTAGAAAATAACCTCTCACATGGTCTTAAAAATATGAAACAAAGAGTTCAATTTATGAAAGGTCGCATAGATATAAACTCTGAATTGAATAAAGGAACGGAAATCATTATATCTATTCCACTATAAATGTTAGGGGTATCACATATGAGTAATAAAATAATCTTAGTAGATGATCATCATATAGTAAGGCAAGGTTTAAGGTTTTTATTAGATACTGTTCCAAACTTTGATATTCTAGCAGACTTTTCAAGTGGGGCATTGTTATTAGATTACTTGGAGAATAATGAAAGTCCTGAAATAGTTCTATTAGATTTAGTGATGCCTGAAATGAATGGTATTGAAATAACTGAAATAGTGAAAAAGAAGTATCCAAATATCAAGATATTAGTTCTAACAAGTTTTTATGATGAAGAACATGTTATATCTGCACTTGATAAAGGAGCAGATGGATATGAAATTAAAGATGTAGAGCCTGAAGCGCTTATAAAAACAATTAGAACAGTACTAAATGGAGAGAAGAAAATTCATCCTAAAGTACAGTCGATTATAACTGAAAGTTCTCAAAAACCACATAGAGAAAATAAATTATCGAAGAGAGAACTTGAAGTATTAGCCGAAATGGTCAAAGGAAAAACAAATAAACAAATTGCAGAAACACTTTTTGTATCTGAAAAAACAATAAAAACACATGTGAGTCATATACTAAACAAACTGAAAGTATCAGATAGAACACAAGCAGCAGTATACGCAATGGAACATCAATTGATAAATTAAAATTTTTAATTTTATACGAG
Source organism: Mammaliicoccus fleurettii (assembly GCF_003970575.1). Taxonomy (GTDB): domain Bacteria; phylum Bacillota; class Bacilli; order Staphylococcales; family Staphylococcaceae; genus Mammaliicoccus; species Mammaliicoccus fleurettii. The sequence continues at coordinate 9,855 of NZ_RXWZ01000060.1, read as the reverse complement.
TAAGTATTGAAAAATTCAATACTTACTCGTATTTTATTATTGAATTAAAAATGAATTTAAAAAATAAATTTACAAATTGAAAGCGCTTAAAGTATAATAAGCTACAAGGGAGAAATGATTTTATATTATATAGGGGGTAATTTGTAGATGAAGGTAACAAAAAATTTAACTTTAAAAATCGTAATAGCCTTAATACTCGGTATTGTTGTCGGGTCAATTTTTAATATGTATGCAGGCAGTGGATTTGTTCAAAATACTAATCAGTATGTATTTAATGTACTAGGTCAAATATTTCTTAATTTAATCTTTATGCTTGTTGTACCAGTAGTATTTGTGTCAATTGTGCTTGGAGTAGTTGGTGTGGGTGATCCAAAGTTATTAGGTGGTATAGGACTTAAGACTGTAATATTTTTCTTAACTACTACAGCATTAGCAATTATAATAGCTATGGCATTAGCCTTAGTATTTAAACCAGGTGACGGACATTCAGATTTATTGAATAGTCAAGAAGTAAAAAAATATGGTGAAGAGCAAAAAGCTAAGTCAGGTGATACGGCTGCACCAGAAAATCAAACGTTCGATCAAACATTGATTAATCTGTTCCCTAAAAATCCAATGCAATCAATGGTTGAACAAGATATGCTTCCAATTATTACGTTTGCTATTTTTATTGGTATAGGAATGATTGCACTCGGTACGAAAGTTGAAGGTGTAAGGAAAGTATTTGAGCAGACTAACGATATACTCATGTATATCGTAACAATGATCATGAATTACTTTGCACCAATAGGAACATTTGGACTTGTTGCAACAGCTTTCACTAACGCTGGTTTTGGAGCAATTAAACAACTCGGAATGTACTTCTTTGTAGTGTTATTAGCATTAGCGGTTCACTTCTTTATAGTATATGGTGGCGCTGTTAAAATTCTAGGTGGTAAGAATCCGTTATGGTTCTTTAAAAAATTCTTCCCAGCAATGACTGTAGGATTTAGTTCATCTAGTTCAAATGCAACTTTACCGATATCATTAGAATGTACGAAAGATATGGGTGTAAGAAAAGAAATTAGTTCGTTTGTACAGCCGTTAGGCGCAACCATTAATATGGATGGTACAGCAATTATGCAAGGTGTTGCCACTATCTTTATTGCTCAAGTATCTGGCATAGACTTAACTGTTATGCAAATGATTACTGTTGTTCTTATCGCAGTAATTGCTTCTATTGGAACAGCAGGTGTACCAGGAGTAGGATTAGTAATGTTAGCTATGATATTAACATCAATTGGAATAAACCCAGCAGCAATAGGTATGATCATAGGTATAGATAGACTACTTGATATGACAAGAACGGCTGTAAATATTACAGGTGATGCAGCATGTGCGTTAATTTTATCTGAAAGAGAAAAATCAAAGTTAGCAAAATAATTATAATTTAACGTATTAAAGGGGTAAATTGATATTAAATTCAATTTACCTCTTTTATTTTGTCCTGAAATGTATTATGATGATACTTGTGCTGAAAAAAATCGTGTATTTTTGCAACATATTAAATCAATTAATAATATATATTAAGAAGAAAGGTAGATATAGATGGATAAACAAACATTTACAACGATAATCCAAACAAAATTCAAAATGGTTCGTATTGAGGCAGGTTATACTCAGGATACTATGGCGAATACAGTTGGATTATCTAAAAAGACTTTAGTACAAATTGAAAAAGAGAGAGTTCTACCAAACTGGACAACATGTGTTTCTATATGTGCTTTATTTAGAGATTCAGATGTTTTAAACACAACATTTGGCTGTGATCCATTAGAAGTTATTCAAATTATATCTCGTCATCATTGTGCATACCCTAACCATGACAACACGAGTGATATTTATTGGGTAACACTTGATGCTAAATCAGGATATATTTTACAATCAAACAAAAAAACAGATTTGTATAGAGTATTAAATGAAGAACGTCAACCTATCTTCGGAACTGCTAAGAAACGTGAAGCAGAAACTTATTTCTTACGTAAGACACAATCATTATTTGTATAATATTTGTTAAAAGCTACTTCTTAGATTATTCTAAAGAAGTAGCTTTTTTAGAAGGAGAATTCCAATGTCAACAATTTTAACAATTATAAGCATGATGGTAATTGGTGCGATAATAGGTGGATTCACAAATTTTATTGCAATTAAAATGTTATTCCATCCTTACCACGAAAAAAGACTGTTTGGCTATAAATTGCCATTCACTCCAGGTTTAATACCGAAAAGAAGAAACGAATTATCAGAAAAAGTTGGAGAAATGGTTACAAAGCATCTTCTCACTCCAGAAGTATTTAAAGAGAAACTTGTTAATCCTAGTACACAACATGTTCTAGAAGATACCATTAAAGTTCAATTTGATACATTGAAAAAGAAAAAGTATACTATACAACACTTTGTAGATAGAATTGATTATCCGCTAGAAGAAAAAATTAATAATACGCTTAACACTACAATTCAACAAAAAGTTGATAAATATTATGAAACTCATAAGAATGAACAACTTCAAAGTCTGATACCAGTTGAAATATTTGAACAACTTAGTCAACAAGTTAATCGTGTGACACCAGAAATTTTAACTAAAATTGATGAATATTTATCTTCTGAAAAAGGGGAGCAAGATATTCATTCGATGGTAGAAGAATTTTTTGAGCAAAAAGGGAAAATGGTCGGTATGATACAAATGTTTATGACAACCGAAGAGATAGTGGATAGAGTGAAGAAAGAACTTAAAAATGTCATCAAACAAGAAAAAATTGAAAATATGATTGATTTACAAGTCCAAAAACAATATGAGAAGTGGATGTCTAAACCTTTAGAAGATGTGTTAACAAGTGAAAGGAAAGACAAAGCTAAATTATTAATTGCTGAAGAGTTAACTCATTCTATAAATGTTAATCGCTATTTAAATACACCACTTTACGAGTTAGTACCAAACTTATTCGTTTATATGGAAGGTGAAGGTACTGAGAGATTTATTGAGTATATGATTCGTAAAGTAGGAGACAATATTAGTTTGATACTAGAACGAATGAAATTAGCCGAATTAATAAAAGGTCAAATTGACAGATTTGAATTATCTTACTTAGAAAAATTAGTTATCGAAATTTCTAATAAAGAATTAAAATTAATCACTTTACTTGGTTTTGTATTAGGTGGAATTATTGGATTATTACAAGGAATAATCGCTATTTTTGTATAAGAAGTAGAAGTGTGATACAGTATTATTGGAATTGATATTCTAATACATTTATTTAATATAGGAGCGAATTTATTATGGCAGAAGTAAACATTTACGACAAAGCAAATGAACTAGAAAAAACTTTACGTGAAAGTGAAGAATATAACAAAATTAAAGAACAATATGAAAAAGTTAATGCAAATCCTGAAACTAAAAAATTATTTGATGAATTCCGTGAAATTCAATTAGAATTACAAACAAAACAAATGCAAGGCGAAGAAATTTCAGAAGTAGATATCGCTAGAGCTCAAAAATCTGCTCAAGAAATTGAACAAAATGAAACAATCGCTGAATTAATGCAAGCTGAACAAGCTATGAGTCAATTAATTCAAGATTTAAACCGTGTAATCATGAGACCATTAGAAGATATCTATGGTAGCCTTGAAGAAAACCAAGAAGGTTAATATATTATCTTTCTTGTGAACCTTATTAGATACAATCTTGTATCTAATAAGGTTTTTTTATTGTCGTAAGTCTGCTTTCTTGTTCGTCCAATGTATCGTATAGTCTTGGAATATGGTAAAATTAAAGCATTAAAAGTCTTTATAAAATCTGATTATTCTATTGTTTGAGCTTGAATAAAATAATTAAGAATGAGCTAAAATTGAAAGAGGTTAGGTATATGATTAAATTTATACATTGCGCGGATTTACACCTTGATAGTCCATTTAAGTCTAGACATTATTTAAGCCCTTCTATTTTAAACGACGTAAAACAAAGCGCATATAATAGCTTTACAAAAATTGTAGATGAAGCTATTAAAGAACAAGTAGATTTTGTTGTTATTGCAGGAGATTTATTTGATCAAGATAATAGAACGCTTAGAGCAGAAGTGTTTTTAAGAGAGCAGTTTATTAGACTAGAGCAAGAACAAATATTTGTATATATTATACATGGTAACCATGATCCTTTATCTGTAGGTGTTCATACTTTATGGCCAGAGAATGTGACGGTGTTTACTGACAAAGTATCTACATATCAACTGATCACTAGAAATGGTCAAGTTGTTTATTTACACGGATTTAGTTATCAAAAAGATCAAAGTTATGAAAATAAAGTTGATGAATATCCTGAATCAACCGGTAATAAAGGTATACATATTGGTGTATTACATGGTACTTATTCGCAAGCTTCAGACGTAAAGAAAAGATATACTGAATTTAATATTGAAGACTTAAATAGCAAGTTATACCATTATTGGGCATTAGGCCACATACATGAAAGAGCAATTATTAGTGAACTTTCTCAAATACATTATTCAGGTAATATACAAGCTCGCCACTTTAAAGAAAAAGGTGAAAAAGGATATTTGCTTGTTGAAGGTGATGAATCTAAATTACAGGCTACTTTTAAACCAACCCAGTACATACGTTTTGAAAAAGCAATAATAGAAACTAAAGCTCAAGGTAAACATGCTTTATATGAAGCAATTCAAAAATTCAAAGATAGCGTACGTACTGAAGGTAAAGCATTTTACCAATTAGATGTTTATGTTAAACACGATGAAGTACTTAAACAAGATGAAATCAATCAAGTGATACAGCTCATTCAAGAATATGAAGAAAATCAAACAAACTTTATTTTTATAGAACAACTAAATGTCTTTTTTGAACAAGACTCTGAAGTTGCATTAGCAAATGAATTTAACGATGATATTTTACAAGATGAAACCATTCTTGAAAATGCATTAAGTGATTTATATATGAACCCTAAAGCAAATCGTTTCTTAGATCCATACAGCGATGTAGATAAAGAAGCATTAATTGAACGTGGGGAAGCTATTTTAAAAAGAAGAATGAGAGGTTAAAGCGATGAAAATTAAATCCTTAGAAATTTATGGCTATGGCCAACTCATGTCTAGAAAAATTAAATTTGATCAAAGTTTTATGCAAATATATGGTGAGAACGAAGCAGGTAAGTCCACTATTCAAGCATTTATACATTCAATACTATTTGGTTTTCCAACAAAAAAAGAGAATGAGCCAAGATTAGAACCAAGACTTGGTAATCAGTATGGTGGTAAATTAGAACTTGAATTCGATGGACAAAAAGTAGAAGTAGAAAGAGTTAAAGGCCGTGTAACAGGTGACGTCAAAGTGTATCTTTCAAACGGCAAAATAAAAGACGAAAAATGGCTCAAACAAAAGATTAATTTTATAAATAAAAAAACATACCAAGGAATATTCTCATTTAATGTATTAGGGTTGCAAGATATTCATAAAAATTTAACTGAAGATCAACTTCAAATGTATTTATTGCAAGCTGGTGCTTTAGGATCAACTGAATTTACGGGTATGAGTGATTTGATGCAAAGTGAAAAAGAAGCACTTTACAAAAAGAATGGTAAGAATCCTGTATTAAATGTTCAGTTAGAACAATTAAACGATTTAGAAATAAAAATTAAAAACGAAGAAAAGAAACTATCTGAATATGAAAGACTACAAGATGAAAGAGATAAAATATCTAGAAGACTTAATCAGTTAAAAGATAATCTTGGAAATCTTACAAATAGATTAACAAGTAAAGAAAAGGAAATATCTTTACATAATGAAGTTGTAGAATGGAAGAAACTAGAGAGTAATTTAAATATTGAACCTTATGAATTCCCTGAACAAGGTATTGAAAGATATGAATCTGCAGTTCGTTCTAATGAAAGTATTAAGCGTGACTTAACCTTAAGAAATGAAAAGCTTGCACAAGTAGTACATACATTAGATAACGTAAAAGTCATGTCTGAAAGAGATGAAAAAGCCTTAAATAGTATTAGACAACGTGAATCGGATATTAAAGAAAAACAGCAAGAATTAAAACAACTAAATAAACAAATTGATGATTCTGAAAGAGATAACGAGTTGTTACGCCAAGATATCGGCTGGAATGATGAATATTTAGATGTTGATACATCTGAAGCTATGAAGACGCATATTGCAGAAGTGAATCGAATTAAAGAAGAAAATGTAGCAGAACGTGAGCAAATTAAACGTTCTATGAACCAACTTGATATTGAAAGAGAAAGATATAATAACAATATCGATAGACTACATAACGATTTAGTGTCTGATGAGAACTATGAACAAAAGAAAGTTTATAATCAAAAAGCTTTAGAACTAGGTGAGAAGAAGTCACTTTATAAAAAAATGGAAGAAAGTTTCATTAAGCAAAAAGAAGAAAGTGAAAAAAGAAGTAAGCAATATCGACTATTTTCAGTAATAGGCGGTTTATTATTAATCGCAATCGCAATATATGCATTCATTGCTTCTCAAGTTTTATTTAGTGGCATTTTCGCAATTGTAGGGATTATATTAGTCGTTTTATCATTCTTTATTAAATCAAAAGATTTAGACCATGACCAAGCTTTTTCTAAAGAAATTGACGAATTAGAGGAAAAGGTTAAACATCTAAAACAATTTTATGATTTAGATTTTAACTTAGATGAACAAACGAAGATCAGACAAGAATTGGAAGGTTATTATCAGTCACAAGAAATTTTATCTTCAAAGCAGTCTGAATTGAAGAAAGAATTAGAAAAAGTTGAAGCAATTATTGATAATAAAGAAAGTGCATTACAAGAAACTAAAGCTAGTATTCATGTTTCAAATCAACTATCATCTCAGTTGTTAAACGACGCATTAACAACAATTAAGAAAATTAAACAAAATAGATTAGAGATTAATCGATTAACTAAATTAAGAGATGAAAAGAATTCGGATCTTGAAGCGTTTTACCGTGAAGCAGAAAGTATTGTTAGTCATGCACGATTACATTACCAAAAGATTTCATTATTCCACGATGTAAAACAAGCATTAGATGAACATCAAAAAGAATTTAATATTCAATTAAGAAATGTTGAGCAACAAGCACTACTAACTAATGAAATTAATGCATTAAAAGAAAGATTGGACGAAAATAACAACGTCATAAATTCACTATTTAGTTACATTAATGTATTCGATGAAGAAGCGTATTATCGTCATTATAAAGCATATATTTCTTATAATGAGGACATGGAGAGATTTGACTATTTAACAGCGTTACTAAATAATCAAAATTATGATTATGATAAAAATACTCAACTTAGTTATATGACTAAAACAGATTTAGAAAATGAAAGAAATCAATTAAAACTTCAAGTAGACGAATACAATGATAATTATTTAAATGTACAAGCTGAACTTAGTGATTTAAATGCTAAAATTAATCACATGGAAACTGATGAAACATTATCTGCATTAAGACATGAATATCATTTAGTTAAAGATAAAGTTAATGAAACTGCTAATGATTGGGCAGCGTTAAGCTATTTACAAAACTTAGTAGAAGCGCATATTAAGCAAATAAAAGATAAAAGATTACCTTATGTCGTAAAAGATGCAACTGATATCTTAAATACATTAACTGAAGGCAGATATACTCAAGTTATCTATGAAGAACAAAATGTTCAAGTAAGACATCAAAATGGTCAAGTATTCCATCCAACAGAGTTAAGTCAGTCAACAAAAGAATTGTTATACATTGCACTTAGATTTAGCCTTATAAAATCATTGCATAAATATTATCCATTCCCAATAATAGTTGATGATGCATTTGTTCACTTTGATAAACACCGTAAAGAAATTATGATTAAATATTTAATGAGTATGTCAGAAGATATTCAAATACTTTACTTTACATGTAATAAAGACCAGAATGTACCTCAAAAGCAAACAATAACTCTGACAAAAATAGAAGGAGCTAAGAGTAAATGAGAACAATAGAAACATTAAAGCCAGGAGATACAGTTGACCACTATTTCTTAATACATCGTGCAAATCAAGGAGTAACAGCCCAAGGAAAGCCTTATATGACACTTTACTTGAAAGATAAGAGTGGTGATATAGAAGCTAAAGTATGGACTGTAACAGCTGAAGATATTAAACTACTTGTACCGGAGACAATTGTAAGAGTTAAAGGCGACGTTATAGATTATCGTGGTCGTAAACAAATGAAAATAAATCAGTTTAGAGTAGCAGTAGAAGAAGATGGTGTAAAATTAGAAAACTTTTTAGAAGCTGCGCCATTAACAATAGATGAAATGTCAGAAGAAATTATGACATTTTTATTAGATATTGAAAATGCTAAACTACAAAGAATAACTCGTATATTACTTAAAAAATATCAAAAAGAATATTTCACATTCCCAGCAGCAAGTTCACATCATCATGACTTCGTTTCAGGATTAAGTTATCATGTTGTAACAATGTTGAGACAAGCAAAAGCATTGTGTGATATATATCCAATACTAAATAGAAGTTTATTATATAGTGGCATTATTTTACATGACTTAGGAAAAGTAAAAGAACTATCAGGTCCAGTCGCTACTACTTATACAGTAGAAGGTAATTTATTAGGTCATATCTCAATAGTAAGTGATGAAATATCACAAGTAGCTAAAGAGCATAATATAGAAGGAGAAGAAGTATTGTTGCTAAGACATTTAGTGTTAAGTCATCACGGTAAATTAGAATATGGATCACCAAAATTACCAATGGTTAAAGAAGCGGAGATATTGCACTTTATTGATAATATTGATGCTAGAATGATGATGTTTGAAAAACACCTTAAAAAAGTAGATAAAGGTCAATTTACAGAACGAATCTTTGCATTAGAAAATAGACAATTTTATAAACCAGAATCATTGGATTAATAATATTAGAGGCTGGAGCATATTTCCTAACTCAATATAAATAAGCATATCACTATAAAACTGAAGAATTCAGTTAAGTGATATGCTTATTTTATATATTACGATTTTGTATGTGCATTTGCCAGGGGGTATGGCTCGAGCCTGTAGTCTCTCACACATACTATTCCCTCAGGCGTCCGCACTATACAAAATCGTTGGTAATATTTATTTTTTTAAATCTTGCGATTTTGTATGTGCATGCTTGCCAAGGGGTATGGCTCGAGCCTGTAGTCTCTCACGCATACTATTCCCTCAGGCGTCAGCACTACAAAATCGTTGGTAATATTTATTTTTTTAAATCTTACGATTTTGTATGTGCATGCATTTGCCAGGGGGTATGGTTAGAGCCTGTAGTCTCTCACACATACTATTCCCTTAGACGTCCGCACTATACAAAATCGTTGGTAATATTTATTTTTTTAAATCTTGCGATTTTGTATGTGCATGCTTGCCAAGGGGTATGGCTCGAGCCTGTAGTCTCTCACGCATACTATTCCCTCAGGCGTCCGCACTTACAAAATCGTTGGTAATATTTATTTTTATATAGAAAAATGGTGACTCTAAGAGTTAGCTAAATGATTCTCATTAAAATACTAGGACATTTATGTTAAAGGCAATTAATCTTAAGTGTCTATATTTACACAAGTTGAGAAAAGTGTAAGTATGGATGCCTGTATTAACACAAGTCGAGAGAAGTGTGAGCAAGGGTATCTGTATTAACACAAGTCGAAGGAAGTGTAAGTATTGATGCCTATATTCACATAAGTCGAGAGAAGTGTAAGCAAGGGTATCTGTATTCACACAAGTCGAGAGAAGTGTAAGCAAGGGTATCTGTATTCACACAAGTCGAGAG
>NZ_RXWZ01000059.1 GCF_003970575.1 Mammaliicoccus fleurettii | reverse complement strand
TTTAGGAGTTGATTCTATGTTAAATAAATGTACGGAAAACAAAACCTATATTAGAGAAATCCGTAGACATGTTTGGCAAGATGATTTAGACATAATCGAAGATTTAAGATTTATAGATACAATTAAAAAAGCATATAAATTAAGAAGTCAAACAGTAGAAAGACGATTTGGCGATGCAAAAGAACAGCCTAGATTAAACGCAGTTTAAGCTTAAATTTAATAAAACATACTTATTAAAACAAAAAACAAACTGAAAGAGACCTCTGTGGTCTCTTTTTTTACTATTCGACTAATGCGCAATGTAAGAATATGAATATTAATATGTCCTTTATTTTCTATACGTCCATTCTTCTGATTTATATTTTTCTTCTAATTGTTTAATCTCTGTTAGTTGTTCATCCGTAAAGTTCAAAGGCTTATATTCTATATCTAACCCTTTTTTAAATCCATCATGAAATGCTTGTTCCATTTCTTCAATAGTAATATGTCTGTCAGCTAAATCATTTATGGCCACTGCTTTATCCACGAATGCTGCTTTCATTTTATCTTTCAATCTATCATTTCTATATATGAACATATCAAATAATTCGTCTACATCTATATCTTGTAAAATAGATCCATGTTGTAAAATAACACCCTTTTGTCTCGTTTGAGCACTCCCTGCTATTTTTCTACCCTCTACTACAAGTTCATACCAACTTGGTGCATCAAAACAAACTGAACTCCGAGGTGTCTTTAATTTATCTCTTGCTTCTTTTGTCTTAGGAATAGAAAAATAAGCATCAAAGCCTAATGATTTAAATCCTTCTAATAATCCTTCTGATATTACTCTATATGCTTCTGTAACTGTTTTAGGCATATTTGGATGCGATTCTGGAACGATAACACTATATGTCAGTTCTTTGTCGTGTAAGACGCCTCTACCACCTGTTGCACGTCTAACAAGTCCATAACCTTTTTCTTTAACTTTCTCAATATCTATTTCTTTAGTTAGTTTTTGAAAATACCCTATAGATAATGTTGCAGGGTTCCATGTATAAAACCTGATTACAGGGTCTATTTCTCCTCTGCTTACGAAGTTCATGAGTGCTTCATCTACTGCCATATTATAGTATGGATCATTTGATTTTGTGTTTATAAAGTGCCAAGTTTCTTTCACAATTAAAAACTCCTATTCAATTAATTCTATATACTTGTCTATTTTAGCAAAAAAATTTTGATAAATCTCACAAGAAATCTTATAATAGTAGTATCGACTTGAATTGGGAGGAATTAGACCATGAATTATTGGTACATCGCGCTCATAGTCCTAGTCTTGATTATCATTTATATGGCAATTAACTATTCATTGAATAAGCGCGCAGTTAAAGAATTAGATCAAAATGAGTTTCACAAGGGTTTAAGGAAGGCACAAGTTATCGACTTACGTGAAAAGGCTGATTTTGAATATGGTCATATCATCGGGGCAAGAAACATACCAATGAGTGTCTTTCGTACAAGATACCAAGGGTTACGTAAAGACCAACCTATTTATTTTTGTGATGCAAATGGTGTAGCAAGTTCCAGAGCTGCAAGAATGATGAAGAAAAAAGGTTATACAGACTTGTACATGCTTAAAGGCGGATATAAAAAATGGACTGGGAAAGTTAAGTCTAAATAATAAAAAAGGATGAATTCTAATTGAATTCATCCTTTTTTATTAATTTTTTTCTTCTTTTAGCAACTCAAATTTTAAAACAGGTTTTCTAGCTGCTTGTGTTTCATCTAAACGTCCTATAACAGTAGTATGTGGTGCATCTAAGACTGTTTCTGGATTCTCTTCCGCTTCTTTTGCAATTTGTATTAAAGTATCACAAAAAGCATCTAAAGTTTCTTTTGATTCAGTTTCTGTTGGTTCTATCATCATACATTCTTCCACATTTATTGGGAAGTAGATTGTAGGTGGATGGAAATTGAAATCTAATAGTCGTTTTGCAATATCCAATGTTCTTACACCAAGTTTTTTCTGTCTAGAACCACTTATTACAAATTCATGTTTACAATGTTGCGTATATGGCGTATCGAAATGATCTTGTAATCTTCTCAACATGTAATTCGCATTTAGAACTGCTGTTTCAGAAACAGCTTTTAATCCATCTGGCCCCATCGTTCTAATGTAAGTGTAGGCTCTTAAGTAAATGCCAAAATTACCGAAGAATGGCTTAACTCGACCAATAGAATTTGGCATATCATGTTCGAATTTGTAAGAATCATTTTCTTTCACAACTGTTGGTTTAGGTAAATATGGTATTAAATCTGATTTAACGGCAACAGGTCCAGATCCAGGTCCACCGCCACCATGTGGTCCAGTAAACGTTTTGTGTAAGTTTAAATGTACTGCATCAAACCCCATGTCTCCTGGTCTTACTTTACTCATTATGGCATTTAGATTTGCACCATCATAATATAGTTTACCACCAGCTTGATGGACGATTTCTCTAATTTCTACAATATCTTCTTCAAATAAACCTAATGTATTTGGATTTGTTAACATAATTGCAGCAGTGTCATCACCTACTACTCGTTTTAAATCTTCTATATCTACTAACCCTTTTTCATTTGATTTAACTGTAACAGTATCAAATCCTGCTACTTTAGCTGATGCTGGATTCGTACCATGTGCAGAATCTGGAACGATTACTTTAGTTCTATTAAAATCATTATTTGCTTCGTGAAATGCTTTAATCATTAATAGCGCAGTCCATTCACCATGAGCTCCGGCTGCAGGTTGTAATGTTACTTCATCCATTCCAGTAATTTCTTTTAAATGTTCTTGTAAGTCGTATATTATTTCTAGTGATCCTTGTACTGTTGATACATCTTGTAATGGATGTGCATTAGCAAATCCAGACATTCTTGCTACTTTTTCATTTATTTTAGGGTTGTATTTCATAGTACATGAACCTAAAGGATAGAAACCTGTATCTACACCATGATTTTTATTCGACAATTCTGTATAGTGTCGCATTAAATCTAATTCACTAACCTCTGGCAACTCGGCTTTTTGTTTTCTAGTAAATTTATCTCCTAGTATTTCTTGAACATTTTGTGTTTCAACTTCTTTTTCTGGTAATGAATATGCAAATCTATCTTTTCTAGATCTTTCAAAAATTAATTCACTTGATGGTTTACGCACTATATTCACCTACTTTTTGGATAAATGTATCAATATCATCTTTAGTTCTTAGTTCAGTTACGGCAATTAGCATGTGATTTTTAAAGTCGCCATTCATAAATCCTAAATCAAAACCACCTATTATACCTTCTTCTAATAAATCTTTATTGATGTCACTAATAGATTTATTAAATTTAACAACAAATTCATTAAATGAAATACTTTCTAGTACTTCAAAGCCTGCTTCTTGCATTTTACGTTTCATATACGTCGTATTTTCCATATTTAGTTTTGCCATTTCATATACACCATTTTTACCTAATGCACTCATGCATACAGATGCAGCCAATGCATTCAATGCTTGGTTAGAACAAATATTTGAAGTAGCTTTATCTCTTCTTATATGTTGTTCACGAGCTTGTAGTGTTAACACAAAGCCTCTATTACCATCTTCATCTTGTGTTTGACCAACTAAACGACCTGGTAGTTTTCGCATTAATTTCTTAGTAGATGCAAAATAACCACAATGTGGGCCACCGTATTGGGCTGGAATACCGAATACTTGAGCATCCCCAACGACGATATCTGCTCCAAATTCTCCAGGAGGTGTAATTAAACCTAGAGCTAATGGATTACTAGAAACGATAAACAATGCCTTCTTATCTTCAATCAATTGTTTAATTGCTTCTAAATCTTCTAATGAACCAAAGAAGTTCGGATATTGAACACAAACAGCTGCAGTATCATCATCGATAACTTCTTTTAATTTATCCAAATCAGTTACTGTGCCGTCTAAGTCAACTTCGACAACTTCAATATCTTGGGCTTTAGTATATGTTTTAAGCACTTCTATAGACTGGTAATGTACTGACTTAGATACAATTACTTTTTTCTTTTTTGTGTGTCCTGCAGCAAGTACTGCAGCTTCAGCAAAAGCAGTACCTCCATCATACATTGACGAATTTGCTACATCCATTCCTGTTAATTCACATATTAATGTTTGGAATTCAAATATAGCTTGTAATTCACCTTGAGAAATTTCAGGTTGATATGGTGTATATGCAGTATAAAATTCAGAACGAGAGATGACATGATCTACTACAGTCGGTATATAGTGATCATAAACACCTGCTCCTAAAAATGATGCATGTGTTTCACTCGTAATATTCTTATTAGCAATTTGTGATAATTCTCTTAATAATGTAGTTTCTGATTTTTTCTCTTTAATATTCAGTGTTTTATTAAATCTTACAGATTCAGGTATATCAGTAAACAATTCATCTACAGATTTAATACCTATGAAATCTAACATTTCTGATTTATCTTTTTCAGTTAAAGGTATATAGCGGTGACCCATTTTATTCACTCCTATGATTTAAATGATGATTTTTTTACAATTTTAGCTTTTACTTGTCTTTTTCTTACTTGAATTAAAATGTCTTTACCTAGTTCAAACGCTTCTTTCTTGATTAATCCCATTGCTATTGCTTTTCCAGTTGATGGCGATTGAGTGCCTGATGTGACATATCCAATTTCATTACTATCAGCATCTAAAATTTTATAATCCGTTCTAGGTATGCCTTTATCAATCATTTCAATACCAATTGATTTTCTTTCTGCACCATTTTCTTTCTGGTCTTTAAGTACAGACTTACCAATAAAATCTGCCTCAATTAACGGTTTGACTGCAAATCCAATACCTGCTTCATAAGGTGTGATTTGTTCAGATAAGTCTTGACCATGTAGCGGTAGAGCAGCTTCTAATCTTAGTGTATCGCGAGCGCCTAAACCACAAGGCACGACGCCTTCACTTATGAAACCATCCCAAATTTCTTTAGTGTCTTCAGATTGACAATATACTTCAAAACCATCTTCACCTGTATAACCTGATTGTGACAAAATAACTTCTTTACCAAATAAACTAACTTTTTGTTGAAACTCAAACATTTTCATTTCACTTACATTTACATCTACTAATTTTTGAACTAAATCGCGAGCTTCTGGTCCTTGAATAGCTAATTGACCATATTCTGAAGATTTATTTTCAATGTTTACATTAAATCCTTCAATTTTTTGTAACCATTCAAAATCTATATCAGTATTACCAGCATTAACAACTAAGAAATAAACTGATTCATCCAATTTATATATAACTAAATCATCAACAACCCCACCTTTTTCGTTACAAAGTGTTGTATATTGTGCTTTCGTTTCATTTAAAATTGAAGAATCGTTTGTTAAAGCATATTGAACAAATTGATCTGCTTCTTCACCAGTAACAATAATTTCACCCATATGGCTAACATCAAAGATGCCAACTTTTGTTCTTACAGCATTATGTTCCTCTTTAATACTTGAAAATTGAACTGGTAATGCCCAACCAGAAAAATCAATAACTTTAGCACCTTGATCGATATATGTTTGATATAAAGGTGTTTTCTTTAATTCTGTAGTCATCATACCTCTCCCCTTCTAAATATGTATAATAAAAAAACAGGGTAGCTTTCGCTACCCTGTTGAAGTACTCTTCAGGAATGCGTCACAAAGTTATCCTTTTGCCTGAGAGATTCACTCAAAAATGGTTTGCTCCTTCGGCGATGAATATAACATTCACTCTCTCTAACTTTGATCATTCGCAATTATATATGCTTATAAAGATTCAATAATCTCACTTGCAACTACTTCTTCAGGTCTGCTTGCATCAATATGTTTGTATGCGATTTCATTATAACTTAATTCTCGTTTTGAATACAAGGTTTTTAATTCATTTAAAGATTTACCTCTTGCATTCGGTCTATTATTATCATGATTAATTCTATTAAATAGTATTTCAATATCACATTTTAACCAGAATGTATTCAAATTATCTTTCAAAATATCTTTCGAAAGTTCAGATTCTATAATACCACCACCAGTTGAAATAATAACATCTTTACCAATCCATTTTTGCAAAGCTTTATATTCTAAATCTCTAAAATATGCTTCACCAAAATTTTCAAATATTTGTGGAATTGGTAATTGTGTAATTTCAACGATATAAGTATCTATATCTACTAAAGGCCTGTCATAATGTTCACTTAACAATTTACCTATCGTTGTTTTGCCAACACCCATAAAACCAACTAACACTATCGACATTAAATCTACTCCTTAGTTGTTACATTTCAACTTAAACTTTATTCTATCTCATTATTCAGAAAATAAAAAGTCTAATATTATTTATTATTTAAAATTATTTTTATTTCTCGTTGATAGTACTGCTC
>NZ_RXWZ01000006.1 GCF_003970575.1 Mammaliicoccus fleurettii | reverse complement strand
ATTAATCACTTAAATTCTCATTTTACAGTAAAATAATTAAAATAAATCCTCAAGATTTTTCAGCATGTATAATGGTTAAAGTATAATAAATTAGCTATTATATGTTTATAAATTACACTTTTCGGATATTTAGTTTAAATATAGCGCGAAGTATTAAAAATAATCTTTGATGATTGATTGTTCTTTTACTTGTCACTTTGCTCACTTTAAATTATAATAAGTATGAAATTAGAATTATTATAATTAAGAATTCTTGAGGAGGATTATGATATGAGTAATAAATCAAAACTTACAGGACTATTTGGTGCTCCTGTATCTGATCGTGAAAATACAATGACTGCTGGCAAACGTGGTCCTGTATCAATGCAAGACGTATATTTCTTAGAACAAATGGCACATTTCGATAGAGAAGTTATTCCTGAACGACGTATGCACGCTAAAGGTTCTGGTGCATTCGGTACTTTTACAGTAACGCATGATATTACACAATATACAAATGCTAAAATATTTTCTGAAATTGGTAAACAAACAGAAATGTTTGCTCGTTTCTCTACAGTAGCTGGTGAACGTGGTGCTGCTGAAGCTGAACGTGATATTCGTGGTTTCGCACTTAAATTCTACACTGAAGAAGGTAACTGGGACTTAGTTGGTAACAACACACCTGTATTCTTCTTCCGTGATCCTAAATTATTCGCAAGTTTAAATCACGTCGTTAAACGTGACCCTAAAACGAATATGCATAACCCTCAATCTAACTGGGACTTCTGGACACTTTTACCTGAAGCATTACACCAAGTCACAATATTAATGACTGACAGAGGTATTCCAAAAGGTTTCCGTAACATGCATGGTTTCGGTTCACACACTTATTCTATGTATAATGATGCTGGTGAACGTGTATGGGTGAAATTCCATTTCAGAACTCAACAAGGAATTGAGAACTTTAGTGCTGAAGAAGCTGAACAAGTAATAGCTAAAGACCGTGAATCAAGTCAAAGAGACTTATTCAATGCTATTGAAGAAGGCAACTTCCCTAAATGGAAGATGTACATTCAAGTTATGACTGAAGAACAAGCAAGAAATCATAAAGATAACCCATTTGACTTAACTAAAGTTTGGTTCAAAGGTGATTATCCATTAATTCCAGTTGGTGAATTCGAATTAAACCGTAACCCAGAGAACTATTTCCAAGATGTTGAACAAGCTGCATTCGCACCTACAAACATCATTCCTGGTATAGACTTCTCACCAGATAAAATGTTACAAGGACGTTTATTCTCTTATGGAGATGCTCAACGTTATCGTTTAGGCGTAAACCATTGGCAAATTCCAGTAAACTCAGCTAAAGGTGCTGCAGAAGTTTGTCCATTCTCTAGAGATGGTCAAATGAGAGTTGATGGCAACTTAGGTGGAGGTATTAACTATTATCCAAATAGTTACGAAGCACATGAATCTCAACCAGAATATAAGAAGCCAGGTTTACCAGTAGAAGGTGAATTATACGAACACGACTACCGTGAAGATGACGATAATTACTATGAACAACCAGGTAAATTATTCCGTCTACAATCACCAGAAGGACAACAACGTATATTCCAAAATACTGCTAACGAAATGCAAGGAACTACTGATGAAGTAAAACACCGTCATATCCGTAACTGTTACAAAGCTGACCCAGATTATGGTAAAGGTGTAGCAGACGCATTAGGCATCGACATTAATTCAGTTGATTTAGAAGGATAATATATAAAGAAAAGATCCTAGGACATAAATGTCCTAGGATCTTTTCTTTATGGTGTTTATTGTGAATTTGTCTTAGATTAACTTTCGACTTAATCTACAACTTGGTCTATCTCTTCGATTAACTTTCGACTTAATCTACAACTTAGCCAATCTCTTAGATTAACTTTCGACTTAATCTACAACTTAACCAATCTCTTCGATTAACTGCCGAGTTAATCTACAACTTAATCAATCTCTTCGATTAACTGCCGAGTTAATCTACAACTTAACCAATCTCTTCGATTAACTACTGAGTTAATCTACAACTTACAACATCTCTTCGATTAACTGCCGACTTAATCTACAACTTACACTATCTCTTCGATTAACTACCGACTTAATCTACAACTTACAACATCTCTTCGATTAACTGCCGAGTTAATCTACAACTTAATTCATTTTTTGCATTTTACTTTATCTCTTATTAACACTTTATTTTATGAATTATAGTTTGCTTCTTTTTTAGCTTTAATCATATGCAAGAAGTAGAATGCGACTAAACCTAATAATGCAACTACTGCCATTGCCATGTATAACCCAGAATAGCCGATAGAATTTGTGAAATTACCTAATACATATGGTCCAAATCCTAATCCAAAGTCTAAACCTATGAAATAAGTAGATGTTGCTAATCCCATGGCTTCTACTGGTGATACTTTAACTACGAGTGCTTGGAAGATAGATTGTAAGTTACCAAATCCTAGTCCTACAAATGCACCTGCTATAAGTAATACTACTCCATTACTTGCTATACTAATTAAGAACAAACCTATTACTAAACAAATAAATGCTGGTATTGTAACAATATTTTCTCCACGTTGATCCATGATTCTTCCTGTAAATGGTCTTGTTAGCAATACTGCAATTGCGTATACAACAAAGAAGAAACTTGCTGCATCAACTAAATGATTTTCTTGAGCAAAGGATTGTATAAATGACAATACTGATGAATATGCAATACTTACAATCACTACTACAATTGCAATTGGTAAAGCTTGTACTGAGTAAAAGTCAGATAATCTAAATCCTTTTTTCTCTTCAGTTTGTGCACTTGGCATTACTGGTGTTTCAACTTTCATAAATAGTGACATTACAAATGCGATAACGATTAATATCGTACAAATTGTAAATAGTCCAGTCATTGGAATATGTTGATATAATAATAAGCCGATAAATGGTCCGATAGCAGTCCCTAGAACCATACTTAAACTATACATACTTATTCCTTCGCTACGGCGTTGTGCTGGCGTTATAAATGCAGCAATTGTTCCTGTAGCTGTACTTGCTACCCCACTTGCTACCCCATTTAAAATTCGTACGATAAGTAATAATGCAAATGATGATGCTGATACTAGATAAAATCCATTCGTAATTACAAGTAAGATTCCACCAATAATTAACACTTTCTTAGTCCCTACTATATTGATATATTTACCTGTTAAAAATCTTCCGACTAAAGATCCTACGATGAAAAGTCCTGAAGCTAAACCAGCCAGACTATCAGAAACACCAAATGTTTCTTTACTATATCCACCTACTGTTACTAATAATAAGTACATAGATAAAAATATGAAAAAGCTAATGACAAAGTTAAATATAAAGTCTTTTGTCCAAATTGGCTTTTTTAATTGATCAGCCATTATTTATTACCTCCTCTATTAAATGATTTCTAAGTTTTTCTAATAATTTCTGTGCTTTTTCAAGCTCTGCATCATCTGCTTCAACAGCTTGAAGACAATTATTTTGAAATATTACAATGGATTCATGTATTTCATTAAATTGCTGTTGGCCTTTTTCTGTTAATGTAAGAAACTTTTCTCTTTTATCTTCTTTACTATTAACAGCTTGAACAAGTTCAAGATCAATCAATTTTTTGATAATTTTACGAGCAGTAGGTTTTTCAATAAATGAACGTTTAGACACTTGCACAAGTGTTGTAGGCTCGTTGTTTGCAATATCATGTAACACTTTATACTGAGCGGCATATAAATCATAGGGCTCTAATATGGCATTAATATGATGAATATACGGTCTATACAAATTAGTATATGTAAATAAAAAGCTCTCCATTTTTTGTCACCTTTTCTCATGAAATAAAGTTAGCTTTGCTAACTAATACTTGACCATTCTACTCTCGTTTATATGTAGTGTCAATATCAAATTCATTCTTGAAACAAGATATTTTTGACTTTTTCTATTATAATTAAGTTAAGTATTATTAAGGAGGAACGTAATATGTTAAATGATTTCTATGAAAAATTATCAAAAAAAGAAGACAAAATGATTGAGATTAGAAGATATTTACATGAACATCCTGAACTATCTTTTGAAGAAAAAGAAACAGCACAATATATTGAAGATTTTTATAAGGATAAAGATGTTTCACTCCAAACACATATTGGCGGAGAAGGAATTTATGGTATCAAAGTAACAATTGACTCAGGAAAGCCAGGTAAGACTTTGGCACTAAGAGCTGACTTTGATGCTTTACCAATTAAAGAAGATACAGGTTTGGAATTCAGTTCTAAAAATGAAGGTGTTATGCACGCATGTGGTCACGATGCTCATACAGCTTATTTATTAGTTCTTGCAGAAACTTTAATAGAAGTTAAAGATCAACTTAAAGGAAAAATTGTCATTATCCACCAACCTGCTGAAGAAAAACCTCCTGGTGGCTCACAATATTTAATTAAAGACGGTATTCTTGATGGTGTCGATAATGTAATCGGCGTTCATGTAATGAGCGCTTTAGAAAGTGATCATGTTTATTATAGAGAAGGCAATGTTCAATCTGGTCGAAATATATTTAAATTAAAAGTAACAGGTAGCGGTGGACACGGATCATCTCCTCATTTAGCAAACGATCCAATCGTTGCAGCGAGTAGCTTTGTCATGTCTCTACAAACGATTGTTTCACGAAGACTTAATCCGTTTGATATGGGCGTCGTTTCAATCGGTTCATTCGATGGAAAAGGACAATTTAATATTATTAAAAATGAAGTTACGCTTGAAGGCGACGTTAGAGGTATGAACGAAGAAACTTTACATCTAATAGAAGATGAAGTTAAACGTCTATCTAAAGGTTTAGAATCAACGTATGGTGTTCAATGTGACTTAGAATATACTAGAGATTATCCTGTACTATATAATGATCCAGAATTAACGAAGCAAGTCGCTAAAGCGATTGAGGAAGCAAATATTTCTGAAGTTAAAAGTGTTGAACGTTGTGAACCACAACCACCTTCAGAAGACTTTGCATATTATGCTAAAGAATTACCTAGTACTTTCTTCTATGTAGGTGCAAGTCCTAAAGACAAAAAAACTTACCCACATCATCATCCTAAATTTGATATTGATGAAGGTTCATTACTAATTGCAGCTAAGTCAGTCGCTGCAGTTACATTCGATTATTTAGGTGTAAAATAGTTCAGTTACAAAAGTGTGTTAACTAACATTACACATAGTGTAAATTTACCTGACTCATATTTCTTTTTTCTTATTTTATATTTTATACTTTTAAAAAATAAGGAGATGATGGAAGATGAGTCAGACAGATACACTTTTATTATTTGGATGTACTTTATTAGTCTGGTTAATGACACCTGGTTTAGCACTATTCTATGGAGGATTAGTTCAATCAAAAAATGTATTAAATACTTCGATGCATAGTATTTCAGCAATTGTAGTTGTTACATTCACTTGGGTATTAATTGGATTTTCAATGAGTTTCGGAGGAAACAACTTATTTATAGGTGATTTCTCCCATGTATTCCTAAATGGCGTAGGTTTTGTACCAAACGGTAATTTTAGTGAAACCATACCATTTGCCTTATTTATGCTTTTCCAATTAACATTTTGTACGATTGCGGTATCCATTCTTACAGGATCAGTTGCAGAAAGAATGAAATTTGGTCCTTTTTTAATATTCATGGCTTTGTGGGTATTATTAGTTTACAGTCCTGTAGCGCACTGGGTTTGGGGAGGCGGCTGGATTCATAAATTAGGTGCGATAGATTTTGCTGGCGGTACAGTCGTCCATATTTCATCTGGTGTATCTGGCCTTGTTCTTGCCCTATTACTTGGTTCTAGAAAACCTAGTAACAAAAAGCCTCCACATAATTTAGTTATCACGCTAATCGGCGGTATACTAGTATGGTTTGGGTGGTTCGGTTTTAATACGGGTTCCGCGCTAACATTTGATTCTGTTGCTATGTTAGCCTTTGTAAATACGATTTTAGCTTCTTGTGCTGGTATAGCCGGTTGGTCTATTTTGGAATATATGCAAAAGAAAAAAGTGACTTTAATTGGTACTTTATCAGGAATGTTAGCAGGGCTTGTCACAATCACACCAGCAGCTGGCTTTGTTGGATATGGTAGTTCAATGATACTAGGGATATTAGGTGGATTTGTATGTTACTACGTTATAACACATTTAAAAGTATTACTTAATTACGATGATGCATTAGATGCATTTGGATTACACGGTTTTGGTGGAATTGTCGGTGCAATAGGAACTGGATTATTCCAAAATTCAAATGTAAATTCAAGTATCTCTGACGGTGTTTTCTTCGGTGGCGGATTTATGCCAGTAATAGTGCAAATCGTAGCAGTAATTGTAACGATTGCATTCAGTGGAGTTGTCACATATATTATAGCTAAAGCAATAAGTATCTTTACAACTTTAAGAACAGATGAAAAAGCAGAACTAGAAGGCTTAGATGTAGCTTTCCATGGTGAAACTGCTTATCGATATGAACTTAAAGAAAAAAGAGCCTAAACAATACGCCCCTAATCCAATTATTTTGGATTAGGGGCGTATTGTTTTTATATATTCAACTTGCGTTCTAATGATCTGCTTTGAGCTTTTTATTTCTTGGATATCCTATCAATATAGATACGATACCACATATTCCTAGTAAAAATGGGTAAAATGAATATGGTAATAATGATACTGTCGAAATACCAGCTACACTAGTAGCAGCTAGTACTTGTGCTCCATATGGAATAATACCTTGTATCGTACTTGCAAATATATCTAGAATACTTGCAGACTTTCTTCGATCAATTTGAAAATCGTCTGCTATTTCTTTTGCTAATGGACCAGTAGTAATGATAGATATTGTGTTATTAGCTGTTGCTAAATTTGTAACACTTACTAAACCAGCTATTCCAAACTCTGCACCTCGTTTAGAATTCACTCGTTTTGTAACAACATTTAACAACCATTTTATACCACCATGGTATTCAATCAAACCAATCATACCACCAATTAGAAGTGCGATCATTGAGATATCTTGCATACCAATTAATCCATCAGATATTGCTTTTAAGTTATCGCCTAAAGTAAACGATCCATCAATTAGACCAATTAAACTTGCAACGATTACACCTAGCACTAATACCAAGAGAACATTCATTCCACACAATGCACTAATTAGTACAAATAAATATGGTATAACTTTTACTAAATTGTAACTGCCTTGACTAGCATCCGCCATCCCTGCATCTTTAGTCATAAACCATAAAATAACCACTGTCAAAATTGCACCAGGTAATACAATTAAGAAGTTCATCTTAAATTTATCGCTCATTTTTGTTTTTTGTGTTCTTACAGAAGCTATTGTAGTGTCAGAAATCATAGACAAGTTATCACCAAACATTGCCCCACCTACTACAGTTGCTATTGTTAAAGCTAGTGAAATATCAGTTGCTTCAGATATGCCAACTCCCACAGGGGCTAGTGCAGCTACAGTACCCATTGAAGTACCCATTGCTACAGAAATAAAAGCACCTACTATAAATAATCCTGCTAATAAAAACTGACCAGGTATTAATGATAATCCTAAATTAACTGTTGAACTAACAGCACCCATACTTTTAGCAGTTTCACTGAAAGCACCTGCCATTAAGAATACAAACACCATTAATAAAATATTAGGATGTCCAGCACCTTTTGTAAAAATATCTAGTTTTTTTGCTAAAGGTGTCTTTGGATACATTGCACATGCAAACACTGCCGCAATAAGTATAGCTACATTTAGTGGTAAGAAATTAAAGTCATGCTTAATTAATCCTGTACCAATGAAAAGTGTCACAAACACGATTAATGGTAATAAAGCTATGAAAGACCCTTTTTTATCTATTTGTTCCATTGTTATCTCCTTATTTATATCTTGAATACTTTAAAAGGGTACAGGACAATTTTGTTCTCGTCAAATATAAATTTCGTAATAAGCATTTATGAATCCTTGAATGATTAAATAATAAAAATTAGGTAATATAACGTATAATAAGAAAAAGAAGAAATTAAGGGGTAATATTATGATTATTAGTAATACAATAAATGATTTTTTTAATAACTTTCATTTAACCGATACTTCACTTAAAACATATTACGCAAAATATCGCTCTGAATTTCAACATGCCGAAGAAAATTTAATATTTTTAGAGGATGACATATCAACAACTTTATCCAAGTTAGAAACAGATACTGCTCAAATTTTGAAAATAAACACCAAATTAGTTCATATTATTTTTGAAGTTAGACTACAAATACTCAAACAATTTAATACTTATTTAAGACCCGATATATATTTTTTAATTGGTGCTTACAGAAAAGACGGTTTTCTTAAAATTGAAGACACACCCCATATATACTTTTTCATAGAGTCATTGTGCGAACATTATGATGATCTATATGACATAATCGCATACTATTTTACAAAGTTACTTTTAAGGCAATTAAATTCAACATCTGAAAATTCTATTTTAGAAGAGGCAGTTACCTCACATATCATGAACAAATTAAACTATACATATCCATATACAAATAATAATAAATACAAGGCTATTCAAAATTTAGAAACCAAACTAAATGAGCAATTACAAACTGACTCTATAATTAAATTATTTACTGAAAACGAACATTCAGAAATACTAAAAAGATATTCATAAATAGAGCTATATGGACAATACTTTCAATATTTGCTCAAATCTATCGGTATTATTACTGACAATATAATAATAAGAGGTTGAGACAATTAATTTGCCCCAACCTCTTAATTAATTATAGTAATTTCATTAAATCTCTAATTAATATTGTAATGTTATGTTTTTTAGACTGTTCACTTAAAAATAGTGCGACTTCTAATTGTTTTTTATCACTGTCATTACTGATCTTCATTTCTATTTTTGAATGCACGATGTTATATATTAGCTCACTATATAACTTATATCTACTTGAATTAATTGTAATATCTAAGGCAGTTTGTGCATATGCTAAACATCTGTCATATGCTCTTTCGCTAGCATAAATATTTGATAATGTATATAGTAGTTTAATTTGATAACTATCATCTACATTTAAACGTTTAGCAATTTCTAATCCTTGTTCTAATGAAGATTTCGCTTTTTCATTTTCATTTTGACTATAATAAAAGACTGCTCTTGTATTACAGATAGACACTTGTAATTTGACATACATATTACTATCTATTAATTGATATGCTTCTTCAATCATCTGAAGTGATTGTTCTACTTCGCCATAATTATAGTAACCTATAATTGATCTTACCCACTTAGACGCTGCAATTTCATCAACAGATCCATTAGATAAATAATTACCATCAATAATAGGAATTAAAGCATCGTAATCACGATCTTCTAACAATCTTTCTATGACTTTTAATTTTTGTTCTAGTTGTGTATCTAATTCATCACCTATATACAAGAAATCCATACTACAATTTAGTCTTCTAGAAATATTAAAAAGGAGTTGCGATCCCGGTTGCAATTCATTCTTTTCAATTTTAGAAATTTGACTTTGTGTAGCGATTCCCTTAGCTAATGCTTGTTGAGAAAGCTTTAAATCTATTCTCCTTTGTTTTACACGTTCTCCTAATTTCATATATAGCGCTCCCCAAATTCTTTAATCGAATTAACATATTTATATTATCTAATACATCTATATCTTCAAGTGTCGTCATTAAATGATATATTTGTCCCACCAAATATATCATTTAAGCACCTAAGGGCACATATTAACTTGTATTAGAAATAATTCATGTCATGTTATAATTCTCTTCTTTATTTTAAGGCTCATTGTGTGAAAATACAATTATTTTATCCTTATACGAAGACTGTATTTTCTCTTTAAACAGCTGTCTAAATTTAGAAGTATTAAGCTTAATCAACAAATTCTGCTGTTTCAAGCTGTATTAACTCACCATCTTCTTGTCTTTTTTTAATGTGAAATTCTCCCCACTTACATAGGTTTTCTAATAGTTCATTTAATGAACTACCGTAATCAGATATTTCATATTCTACTTTCGGAGGTACTTGTTGATATACAATTCGATTAATAATTCCGTCTTTCTCTAATTCTCTTAATTGTTGAGTTAACATTTTTTGTGTAATGTGTGGAATAGCTTTTTTTAGTTCTGATGTTCTCATTGTTCCATGCTTTAAATGATAAAGGATAACAGGTTTCCATTTACCACCAATCACGTCTATTGTTGCTTCTACACCTATATTATATTCTGTTACTTCCATTACATTTCCTCCTTAAGGTACTTTTTGGTACCTATATGACTTTAAAGTGCGTACTTCCTATTTGTATTGTTACGTTTTAAAATAACACATATCTTATAACAAAGGAAGGAACTATCAAATTGAAAAATAAATTTTCTAATCAACTTGCACTTATTTCACTAGCTATATCTGCTTTCGCCATCGGTTCAACAGAATTCATCAGCGTTGGCTTATTACCATTAATCAAAGATGCTTTTAATATCACAATTCCTCTAGCAGGATTAACTGTATCTTTATATGCAATTGGTGTTACGGTAGGTGCACCTATTTTGACACCTTTAACAAATAACATGAAAAGAAAGACTGTGCTTATTCTTATAATGGTCATCTTTATAATTGCTAACATATTCGCAGGAATGGCTACTTCATTCACTTTATTATTATTAATGAGAGTGCTCAGTGCTTTTTCTCATGGTGTGTTTATGTCAATTGCCACAACTATTGCTGCAGATTTAGTGCCACCACATAAACGTTCTAGCGCAATCGCACTTATGTTCACTGGTTTAACAGTTGCTACTATAACAGGCGTTCCCTTTGGTACATGGGTTGGTCAACATTTCGGATATGAAATGTCATTTTACACAATTGCTATAATAGGTATTATTAGTCTTATTGCCAATATAGCATTTGTTCCTAAAAATTTAACTGAATACAAACAAGCACCAATTGTTAAGCAACTTGCAGTCTTAAAAAACAAACCCCTTATGACAATATATTTAATAACTGCCCTCGGTTATGGAGGTACGTTTGTAGTCTACACATATTTAACTGAGATTCTTACTCATATTTTAGGCTATGAATCAAACAGTATCGTTACTATTTTGATATTATATGGTGTAATGGTTGCGATTGGTAATACTTTAGGAGGAAAACTTACAAATCACGCTCCTACAAAATCATTAACGATCATTTTCTTACTACAAGCTTTAACTTTATTACTGGTAGGACTTACGTTACATTTTCATGTAGTAGGATTAGTAAGTATTTTATTAATGGGCCTATTTGCATTTATGAATGTACCTGGTCTCCAACTTATCGTCGTATTATTCGCAGAGAGAAATAGTAAAGAAACAGTCAACTTTGCATCTAGTCTAAATATATCTGCTTTTAATATTGGTATAACACTTGGATCAGTTATTGGTGGATTTATATTAAATCATATATCATTATCGTTCACACCATATTTTGGTTTTATCATGGTTATTATGGCAAGCTTATTAATGTTTGCCGTTAATAGAAATGAAACTTCGGAACCACTGCAAACAACGTGTTAATAATAAGAAGAAGGATGAGACAATTAATTTGTCCCATCCTTCTTCTTTTATATTTCATCATTATTTAGTATTTTTTGAGCATTATCTTTCATTTGATTAACTGTGTCAATTCCTTTAGTTTCTTCAATATAATCATATGCTTCTTTTATATGAAAATTTCTGTTAGATGTATTATGTGCGTCACTTCCAACGATATGAATACTTTCTTGATCCAATAAATAATCAGCAACTCTTTTTGCATCTTCACCATATTTACCTACTAATGAACCAGCAGTTACTTGACAAAGAGCACCCCTTTTAATTAAATCACGCCGATTGTAAAATTAAGCTAGACACATAAGAAAAGCCACTCGTGATACACTCAAAATGAATTTCCAACCAAAGAAATCATAGGAGTG
>NZ_RXWZ01000058.1 GCF_003970575.1 Mammaliicoccus fleurettii | reverse complement strand
CCTGGATTACTAGGCGATTGTAAGATTTCAGCTTTCTCTTATACTTTCGTGCCTCCGTTGGAGCAACACCATGTTGCTTACGAAAAGCTTTTGAGAAAGCCTCGGGGGTTTCGTAACCATATTTGTAGGCAAGATCAATAATCTTTGTATTAGATTCCATTAATTCATAAGCAGCTAACGTTAGACGACGACGTCTAAGATATTCACTAACAGATATGTCAGTTAATATTACAAATGTACGCTGAAAATGAAATACCGAGAAATTTGCCTTTTCTGCAATACTTTCAATCGAAAGATCATCAAGTAAGTGCTCTTCCATATAGTCTATTGCTTCCTGTAATGATTCAACCCACGTCATGTTATTCACCCCTTGTTTAAATACTAACAGGATGTTATCTATAACTCCTGTCTTCTTATGCTGCGTTCGGACAGTATAAGATATTACTTTTGTTCCGTTAAATGGTTGCTTTATGTACTGTTATATCTCATATAATTTTAACAGACAAAAACAGTAAAAATAAAAGACACGAGATAATCTCTCGTATCTTTTTGAACATTTCTAATTTAAAAATACTTGGTAAAGCTATAGAATATTTTTAAAATTAAATGATTCAACCCATTCTTTAATTAAATACAGGTTTATTCCCATATTTCCTTCATAATGATTTACATAAATATGTATTTAATTAAATGATACAATTTAGTAATTTTATTATATACAGGTGTAGTAATACCTTATGGGACATTGAATACTTTAATAACCCCAGATCAAAATGAACGCGGGGTTTTAAATGTTTTTAGAATGTTTTTTGCTAGTATAGGGATATTAATTGTCGGTAATTTGGTCATTCCTATGGTTGATTTTTTTGGAGGAGGACAAACTGGCTGGGTTTTAGGATATACCGTATTAGCAATTATAGCTTTATTAATGTATATGATTACATTTTTCACTACCAAAGAAAGAACATCACATTTAAATCAAGACGTTAATAAAGAATCTTTTTGGATTGGTTTTAAAGCCCTTTTAGCAAATAAGTATTGGATAATGGTTATGTTTATGTTTATCTTCTATTATATAAATGGTTCTGTTGCAAAGTAAAAAAATATAGCTAACCACTAATTTATCATGTCAGTGTTCGCTTAACTTGCTAGCATGATGCTAATTTCGT
>NZ_RXWZ01000057.1 GCF_003970575.1 Mammaliicoccus fleurettii | reverse complement strand
ATTAAAGCTTTTAAACTTAAACCTGACTGTCATTGTACATCGAAATATCTGAATAACCTCATTGAGCAAGATCACCGTCATATTAAAGTAAGAAAGACAAGGTATCAAAGTATCAATACAGCAAAGAATACTTTAAAAGGTATTGAATGTATTTACGCTCTATATAAAAAGAACCGCAGGTCTCTTCAGATCTACGGATTTTCGCCATG
>NZ_RXWZ01000056.1 GCF_003970575.1 Mammaliicoccus fleurettii | reverse complement strand
TTCTATATTTGTAAAGTTTATTTTGAATAATCAAATTTTTTTGAAAAGTATCATCTATTTATATTATAATAGAAATAGGCTTTATTGAAAACGATTACATTTATAAAAGGGGAGATTTAAATGAAAGTCGAAGTTTACGAAGCATTAAATGATAATTATAATCTTGCTAATTATGATGATGCAGTAAAAAATCATAATTGGGAAGATATTGAAAAAAATTTCAGTTGGAGTGAAACTGGAAAGATAAATATGGCATATGAGTGTATTGATCGTCATGTTGATAATGGTAAAGGGGACAAGATTGCACTTCATTATAAAGATCAGAATAGACAAGATAGTTATTCGTTTAAAGATATGCAAATCGCGAGTAATAAAGCTGCAAATGTTTTGAAAAATAAAGCAAACGTTAAAAAAGGCGATAGAGTATTTGTTTTCATGCCTAGAACGCCTGAATTATACTTTTCACTTTTAGGTACTTTGAAAATTGGTGCTATTGTTGGACCATTATTTGAAGCATTTATGGAAAAAGCTGTTAAAGATAGACTTGAAAACAGTGAAGCTAAAGTTATTATTACAACAAACGATTTAGTTGGAAGAATTCCTAAAGATGAATTACCTAACCTTGAACATATCGTTGTAGTAGACGATGAGGTAAGTGATGAATATATTGATTTTAATAAAGAATTTGAAAAAGCTGACGAAAAATTTGATATCGAATGGTTAGATAAAGAAGATGGATTGATATTACACTATACATCAGGTTCAACAGGACAACCAAAAGGTGTTCTTCATGTACAAGAAGCAATGGTTGTACATTATATATCTGGTAAATATGTCTTAGATTTTAAAGAAGATGATGTTTATTGGTGTACCGCAGATCCAGGTTGGGTAACAGGAACATCATATGGTATTTTTAGTCCATGGTTAAATGGTGTTACAAATTGTATCGTGGGTGGAAGATTCTCTCCAGAAGGTTGGTATGAATTTATCCAAACTTATGGTGTAACAATTTGGTATACTGCACCAACAGCTCTAAGAATGTTAATGGGTGCGGGAGACGATGTGGTTAGTAAATATGACTTATCATCCTTAAGACATGTATTATCAGTAGGTGAACCATTAAATCCAGAAGTCATTAAATGGGCTCATAAAGTATTTAACCATAGAGTACATGATACTTGGTGGATGACTGAAACGGGTGGACATATGATTGTTAACTATCCATCTATGGATATTAGAGCAGGTTCAATGGGTAAACCTCTACCTGGTATTGAAGCTGCAATAGTTGATGATCAAGGTAAGGAATTACCACCTAACAGAATGGGTAACTTAGCATTGAAAAAAGGCTGGCCTTCAATGATGAGAACAGTTTGGAATAACCAACCTAAATATGAATCATATTTTATAAATGATGAATGGTATGTATCAGGTGACTCAGCTTATAAAGATGAAGATGGTTATTACTGGTTCCAAGGTAGAGTTGATGACGTTATTATGACTGCTGGTGAGAGAGTAGGACCATTTGAAGTTGAATCTAAACTAGTTGAGCATCCTGCAGTAGCTGAAGCTGGGGTAATCGGTAAACCAGATCCAGTACGTGGTGAAATTATAAAAGCCTTTATCGCTTTAAGAGAAGGATATGAAGAATCTGATGAACTTAAAGAAGAGATAAGAAAATTTGTTAAAGAAGGATTAGCTGGACATGCAGCACCTCGTGAAATTGATTTTAAAGATAAATTACCTAAAACACGTTCAGGTAAAATTATGAGACGTGTATTAAAAGCATGGGAATTAGATTTACCTGCTGGTGATTTATCTACATTGGAAGATTAATTTTTATGAAAGTTGAGGCTGAGACAAATTATTGTCTCAGCCTTTATCATGATATTAGTAGTGGCAAGTTAAATTGATTTTTTACAATTATTTGTTTATTCTAAAGTTGAGATACTTATAATTTGTAATATAAATTTAAGGAGTGAACAATATTGAGTCATTTATCAGATTTAGAAATTGCAAAACAAAGTACATTAAGACCGATTAATGAAATTGCTGAAAAGTTAGGAATTCCTCATGATTCTTTAGAACCTTATGGGCATTATAAAGGAAAAGTTGATATTACAAAGTTAAAAGATATTAAAGAAAAAGGAAAAGTTGTATTAGTAACAGCATTGAGTCCAACACCAGCTGGAGAAGGTAAATCAACTGTTACAGTAGGTTTAGCTGATGCATTCAATCAATTAAATAAAAATGTAATGGTAGCATTAAGAGAACCTTCTCTTGGTCCAGTCTTTGGAATGAAAGGTGGCGCTACTGGTGGAGGTTATGCGCAAGTACTACCAATGGAAGAAATAAATTTACATTTCAATGGAGATTTACATGCAATAACTACTGCAAATAATGCACTTTCAGCCTTTATTGATAACCATATTTATCAAGGTAATGAGTTAAATATAGATTCAAGACGAATAGAATGGAAACGTGTACTTGATATGAATGATAGAGAATTACGTCAAGTAGTTGTTGGGCTTGGTGGGCCAACTCGAGGTGTTCCAAGAGAAGATGGATTTGATATTACAGTTGCATCTGAAATAATGGCAGTATTTTGTTTATCGAATGGTATTAAAGATTTAAAAGAAAACTTAGCAAACATAACTATCGGTTATACAGTAGATAGAAAGCCTGTAACGGTTCGTGATTTGAAAGTAGAGGGTGCATTAACACTCATTTTAAAAGATGCAATTAAACCTAATATTGTTCAAACTATTGAAGGTACACCTGCATTTGTACATGGCGGCCCATTTGCAAATATAGCACATGGTTGTAACTCGATAATCGCAACAAATACTGCTAGAAAATTAGCAGATATAGTTGTAACAGAAAGTGGATTTGGCTCTGATTTAGGCGCAGAAAAATTCATGGATATTAAGACTCGTAAAGCAGGATTTGATCCAAGTGCTGTCGTAATAGTAGCTACGATAAGAGCCTTGAAAATGCATGGTGGTGTTGAGAAAAATGAACTTAAAAGTGAAAATGTTGAAGCGGCTAAAAAAGGCATAATAAACTTAGAAAGACATATTCAAAATATTAAACAATTTGGTGTTGAACCTGTAGTTGCAATTAATGCATTTATACATGATACAAAAGAAGAAGTTCAATATGTATTAGATTGGTGTAAAGAACATGACATAAAAGTTGCATTGACTGAAGTATGGGAAAAAGGTGGAAAAGGTGGAATAGACCTTGCAAAAGAATTATTACGTGTCTTAGAAGAACCACAACAATTTTCACCAATTTATGATTTAGATATGTCTATAGAAGATAAACTAGAAACAATTGTTCAGAAAGTATATGGTGGAAGATCAGTTAAATTTAGTGATAAAGCTATAAAACAACTTAAAACGATAAAGGAAAATGGATGGGACAAATATCCAGTATGTATGGCTAAAACACAATATTCATTTACAGATGATCCAAAACAAATCGGTGCACCTTCAGACTTTGATATTACAATTAGAGAATTATCACCAAGAACCGGTGCAGGATTTATCGTTGCATTGACTGGAGATATCATGACGATGCCAGGTTTACCTAAAAAACCAGCAGCATTGAATATGGACGTTAATGAAGATGGATCTGCAGTAGGGCTATTCTAATTTAAGATGAAAAAAGAGCTGAGACAAATTAATTGTCTCAGCTCTTTTGTGTTTAGTCGCTACTTGGTGGTGCTGTACTTGTACCACTGGATGGCTTGCTGTCAGAACTACTAGATTTACTGCTAGATTTGTATGACCAAGCTTCTTTAGAGTTTTTAGCAACTTTTTCTTTAGGTTTAACTTTAGATGATGTGTTAGGATCAATTGCTTTACCTAAACGTTTCATTACATAATCTGATTGTATATCTTTGTTAGATGTATCTACCTTATCTGAAATTAATGTAGAAGGTGCTTTAGATTCACCGCTACTACAACTATCTGTAGAATTAGTATATTGGCAAATTGTATCTTCTTTTACCGTACTTGGTTTTGTGAATTCACTATCATATCCAAGCTTTTCTCTATCAGTAGTAGATAATGCGTTAACCATATCTCTCCACATAAATAATTGATAATGACTATCTTCATCGAATGAAATTGGTTGGTCATAACCCATCCAAATACCTAGTGTTACTTTTGGTGTATATCCAACGAATAAACTATCTTTAGCATCTTGTGATGTACCTGTTTTACCAGCCCAGTTACCATCAAATGAATCTTTAATTTGGTAACCTGAACCATCATCAAGAACGCCTTTCAAGATATCTGTTGTTAAATATGTTGTTGATTCACTAAATATACGTTTTGGATCTTTCTTATGCTGATAAATAACTTCGCCATTACGTGATTTAATAGATTCAATCATGTAACTGTCATTATATTCACCTTTGTTTGCTAATGAACTATAACCATTTACATCTTGTTCTAATGTAAAGTCAGCTGTACCAAGCGTAAGGGCTAATCCATCTTGAACATCTTCAGGTATAGTCATACCCATTTTATTTAAGTTTTCCCATGGTTTATAGTCTTGTACATTACTATATAACCTTAATGTACTTAAGTTTAATGAGTTTCTTAATGCATAATCAACTGTTACTGGACCAAATTCTCTTCTATCATAGTTATCTGGGGAATAGCCAAGATAATCGAATTTTTTGTCGAGTAAAGCAGTATTTGGAGTAATTAAACCATTTTCAAATGCCGGTGCATAAGTTAATAATGGTTTCATAGTTGAACCTGGTGAACGTTTAGCACTAGTAGCATGATTAATTTGTGATTTTTCGTAATCTCTACCACCAACAAATGCTAGGATTTTTCCAGATTGATTTTCTTTTAGAAGGGCACCGACTTCATGTTGGAATTCTTTAGAAGCTTTTTTACCTTCACTATTTGTATAATCTGCTTCTCTATCCCATGAGTAACTACCTGAATTATTTTTTACGTCTTGAATCTTATCATACATGTCTTTTTCAATTGTTGTATCAACACGATAACCTTCAGTACGCATTGCTTGATTAGCTTTTTCTGTATATTTCGTCATAAGTACTGGCGTTTGGTCCAATTCTTTTTTAGAAATATTATCATTTTTAGCTAAATGATACTTAAGAATATCAACTGTACGATTTTCAACTTCTTCAGTTAAGAACGGATATTTTTGGTTTGGTTCTTCAACTTTATCAACAAATGCTTTTTTTATGTCGAAATCTAAAGCTTCATCGTATTCTTTTTTAGTGATTTTATCTTCTTGATACATTCTTTTAAGTACATAGTGCTGACGATTTATACCGAATTTTAATGATTCATCATCTTTCAAATCACCATTAGGTAAGAAAGGTGTGTAAGTATATGGGTTTTGTGGTAATCCGGCAAGATATGCTGACTCTGCCACGTTTAATTTTTTAGCTGATTTACCAAATACACCTTGTGCAGCAGCTTCAATACCTGCAATATTCGAACCATTTGAATTACGACCGAATGAAACGACATTTAAATAACTATCGATAATTTCATCTTTTGATAAGTTCTTTTCAACATTCATCGACAGTAACATTTCTTTAGCTTTACGTTCAAAAGATGTTTCATTTGTTAAAAGTTGGTTCTTAACAAGTTGTTGCGTTAATGTACTACCACCAGAAGAATTAGCACTGCCCAAAACTTCTTGCACAGAAGCTCTAAGAAAAGCTTTTGGAACAATACCATTATGGTTATAGAAATCTTCATCTTCTGTTGAAATAAGAGCATTCTTAACATTGTCACTTATTTCATTTCCTTTAATAACATCCCTTTGGACATCACTTTTTAATCGGCCAAGTGACTCTCCAGAACCAAAATAAACAGACGTACTTTCCGTCATTGAATAAAGTTGTTGCTTCATATCTTTTTTTGACATCACTTTTTCATCTTTGACAAGTCCTGCGAAGTAACCGCCACCAATACCCAAGCCAAGTGCTAATAATAAGCAACTTATGAATATAATAATAAAGAATAAATTGCTTATTACATTATATGTAGTGTGGAATATTAATTTTGGAGACCATTTTGTTTCTTTAAAAGTATCTTTATACTTCTTACTTGAACGATTAAATTGATCTTTGAATTTGTTTTTAGACTGATTTGAACTCAAATTTTTACCTCCAATCTAATCATCATTATTATAACATATATGTATTGTATTGACTTTTAAAAAAGATAGCTTTATACTTTGTAATTAATTGCATAAGGTAACGAACTAAAGGAGAAGTAGTTGTTATATTCTTTTTAAGAGAGTCAGTGGTGCTGTGAACTGATAAAGCGATAATGATGAATACACCTTTAATAAATGTTCGACGTTTTAATGTACGTAACATTAATGAGCGATGATGTGTTTAACATCATAAGTATGGTGGTACCGTGTATTCAAGCACCCTTACATTTTTATGTAAGGGTGCTTTTTTATATTATATTTTAAGAGGAGGAATTAGTAATGGCAAATGCACTTATAGAAGATTTAAAATGGAGAGGTTTAATATATCAACAAACTGATGAACAAGAAATTGAAGAATTATTGAATAAAGAATCTGTCAAAATATATTGTGGAGCAGATCCAACTGCTGATAGTTTACACATTGGACATTTACTGCCTTTCTTAACTTTACGAAGATTTCAAAATCATGGACATACACCTATTGTATTAGTAGGTGGTGGTACTGGTATGATTGGTGATCCTTCTGGACGCTCAGAAGAAAGAAATCTACAATCAGACGAACAAATTGAAGCAAATGTACGCGGAATTATGAATCAAATGCATAAAATATTTGATTTTGAAGGTGATGATTCTGCAATTTTAGTTAATAATAAGGATTGGTTAAAAGAAATTGATTTAATTTCTTTCTTAAGAGATTATGCTAAATATGTTGGTGTGAATTATATGCTAGCTAAAGATTCTGTGAAGTCGAGATTAGAAACAGGTATATCATATACTGAGTTCACTTACATGATTCTGCAAGCAATAGATTTCGGTTACTTAAATCAAAATTATGATTGTAAAATGCAAATTGGTGGTTCTGACCAATGGGGCAATATAACAACTGGATTAGATTTAATGAGAAAAATGTATGGTGATACTGAAGCTTACGGATTTACAATTCCATTAGTTACTAAAGCAGATGGAAAAAAATTCGGTAAATCTGAATCAGGCACTGTATGGTTAGATAGAAGTAAAACATCAGCTTATGAGCTATACCAATTTTGGATTAACGCTCAAGATGCAGATGTCGTGAAATATTTAAAATACTTTACTTTCTTAGATAGAGAAGAAATAGAACGACTAGAAAAAACAGTTGAAGAAGCACCTCACTTAAGAGAAGCACAAAAAGTGTTAGCTGAAGAAATGGTAGGATTCATCCACGGTAGTGATGCAGTTGAAGAAGCAAAAAGAATTACTGATGCACTATTTAAAGGTGATATCAAAGCATTGACTAAATCAGAAATTGAAGAAGGTTTCAAGGATGTACCTACAGCACAAGTAAGTTCTGAAACTGTACAACTAGTTGATTTTATTATTGAAGCTGGTGTTTCACCTTCTAAGAGACAAGCGCGTGAAGATATTAATAATGGTGCCATTTACATTAATGGTGAACGAATTCAAGACCTTAATCATGAAATAACAAGTGCAGACAAAATTGATGATGAATTTACAATCGTAAGAAGAGGTAAGAAAAAATATACAATGGTTAAATTCTCATAATATTAACAATAAAAGCGCAATAGATAAATTTATTTATTGCGCTTTTTTCTATATTCAATGAACTGTACTAACATGGAATTTATTGTATAATAAAATTGACATATGAAATTAATGAAAAGGAGAAAATTAAATGAAAAAATATTTAGGACCTATTATTGCTGTAGTAGCAATAATCGTGATTTTAGGGGTCATTATGATTGGACCATATAATAGATTAGTTGGTTTAGAAGAAGAAGCGGATAAATCTTTATCTAATATAGATAATCAATTACAAAGACGTGTCGATTTGATACCGAATCTAGTTGATACTGTTAAAGGGTATACTAAGCATGAAGAGAAAGTTTTCAAAGATGTTTCTGATGCACGTAGTAAATTAGCTGGTGCAAATTCACCTGAAGAAAAAGCAGCCGCAAATGGTGAAGTAAATAGTGCATTAAGCCGTTTAATCGCTATTAGTGAAAATTATCCTGATTTAAAAGCTGATAAACAATTTACTGGATTAAGAGATGAACTAGCTGGAACTGAAAATAGAATTGCAGTAGCTAGAAAAGATTATAATGAATCAATTAACGAATACAATCAAGCTACGCGTAGATTCCCATCTAGTATAGTAGCAGGTTTGTTTAATTTCGATAAGAAAGAATATTTCCAAGCAAAAGGTGAAGCAAAAGATGCACCTAAAGTTGACTTCGGTGGAGATGAATCTTAATGACATCAATGTTTAAACGTTTCTGTGTTTTGTTTATTATAAGCTTTTTTTCACTAAGTTCTACAATACAAGCGGCAGATGAAAAGTTTCCTAAGCTTGAACAACCTGTATTTGTTCAAGATCATGCAAATTTAATCAGTGATGAAAGTAAAGATAAAATTAGTAAAAAAGGTCAAAAATTACAAGATGGTACTGATGCAGATATCTTACTCATGACGATGAAGTCAATTGGACAAACTCCTCGTCAAGATTATGCTTTAGAAGCCGGTAGACATTATAAAGTTGGAGATCAAAAGCACAATAGAGGTATTGTTATATTACTTAATATGGATAACGGTAATGAATATAATAATAGAGGTATTGATATTGCAGTTGGTGATGGCTTAGAAGGTGTGCTGAATGATTCTAAAGTTGGTGAACTTATTGATTCCAACTTTATGCCATACCAAAAAAAGGCTGCTAAAACGGGCGATGCTAAAAAAGCAAAAGCATATTATGATCAAGGTTTGACGAAATTATATGATGCCGTCTGGGATGAAATTGCTAAAAGTTATGGTTACGACGGTAAGAAATTCACTGAAAAAGAACCTCAAAGTAGTGGATTAGGTAAAATTCCATTTGTATTTTTCATATTATTTATCATAGTGTTCTTCATTATCTACTTTAAAAATGGAGGAGGAAAACCTCCTAGAGGTGGTAATGGAAGAGGTACAAGAAGAGGAATGGCTGGTCCATTTATATTTGGAGGATCATCAGGTAGTTCTGGTGGCGGATTCTCCGGAGGCGGAAGCTTCGGTGGTGGAGGCGGATTCTCTGGTGGTGGAGCTGGCAGAGGATTCTAAATACTATAAAAAAATCCTTCTAAGTTGAAAGTAAACTTAGAAGGATTTTTTAATTTAATTTTGTTCTTTTAAAGTGATTTTAGTACTATGTTCTTTACCATCTCTTATATATTTCATAGTAATTTTATCACCAGGTTTTTTCTCATTATAGATATAATTTTTTATATCTGAAACTTCAGTAACATCTTTATTATCAACTTTAGTGATAACATCATCTTTTTTAAGCCCGTTGTTTGCTTTTTCATCTACCTCTGAAATGTATACACCTTTGTCAGTTGTTAATTTTAATTCTTTTCTATATTGACTTGGTATATCTTCAATAGATATCATACTAATTCCTATATATGGCCTAGTAACTTTACCATCATCCATTATGTCTTTAATAATGTTGTTTACTTCATTACTTGGTATTGCAAAGCCAATACCTTCAACATCAGGACGTGATATTTTCATGGAATTAATACCGATTAAGTTTCCGTTTAAATCAATTAAAGCACCACCAGAGTTACCTGGATTTATAGCTGCGTCAGTTTGTATAACTGTAGCTTCTGTTACACCGTCAGAAGTTTGTACATCCATTGTACGTTCTTCAGATGAAATAATACCTTGTGTAACACTGTTTGCAAATTCTACTCCTAATGGATTACCAAGTGCAAATACTGTTTCACCAGCTTTAACTTTAGAAGAATCTGCGAATTTAATTGGTTCGATATTATAATCGCCATCAATTTTTAAGACAGCTAAATCAGTCATAACATCCGTTCCTACAAGTTCAGCTTTAACTGATTTATCGTTATGAAGACGTACTTCAATTTCATTGGCACCCTCTATAACATGATTATTTGTAACAATATAAGAACTGTTATCACTAGATTGATAAATCACACCAGTACCATTACCTGACTCTTGTGGATCACTTGATTCACCCGAACTTTTTCCACCAAAGAATGATTCAATTCCGCTAGCTTTTTGTTTGTTAATAACACCAACAATAGATGGAGATACATCTTCAATCATTTTAGATACGGATTTATTACTTGATTTATTATCTTTTATATTACCGCCTTTTTCATTAGCCGGTGCTTTCGTTATATTCGCTTCGTCATTGTAGTTATTAACGACATCAATAATTTTAGTACCACCTATATATAAAGCGAGTATTAAGACTGCACCAATAATCCCCGATAAAAAAGGTATCAGGCAACTTTGATACCATGGTATCTTATTTTTCTTCTTATAATAATAATCATTCGAAGATGTTTGATTTAAATTTGAATTGTCGCCATTTTGATTCTGATCCATTCTAATCCCTCCTAAAAAACTCCATAAAATAATTATTATAGATATTGCATTAAATTGCCAATAATATGATGTATTTAATTGTTACAATATTTTGTATGAAAACTTGTGACTAAAGTATTAGAGTGATAAAATATGAATATCATTAAGAAGAGAGTGATCATTAAATGTATAAATTTGCTAGTACTGTTTTACAAGTTGTTTTCCAAAAGTTCGGTAAACAACTTGTAACAATAAATAAAGAGAAGGTTCCTGAAGAACCATATGTCGTTACTTGTACGCATACAGGTTATGTTGAAGTTATAATGTTAGCTTTAAGTTTATATCCTACTGAAATCAATTATATGGCAAAAAAAGAATTATTCTCTAAAAATTGGTCGGATAAGTTTTTCCATTCATTAAATGCTTTTCCAGTAGATAGAGAAAAGCCAGGACCAAGTACACTGAAAATTCCTGTTAAATTACTAAATCAAGGTAAAAGTGTTGGTATTTTCCCTTCAGGACATAGAGCAGAAACAGGAGAAGCACCATTAAAAAGAGGTGCCGCAACAATAGCTGTATTAAGCAATAAACCAATTGTACCTGCAGCTTTCGAAGGTCCTAAAAAAGTAAAATCTATCTTTGGATTTAGACAGAAATCATTTGTTAAATTTGGGGATCCTATTGATCCTAGTACATTTCCAAGTGAGTTAAAGAAAA
Organism: Mammaliicoccus fleurettii; assembly: GCF_003970575.1. Classification (GTDB taxonomy): domain Bacteria; phylum Bacillota; class Bacilli; order Staphylococcales; family Staphylococcaceae; genus Mammaliicoccus; species Mammaliicoccus fleurettii. The sequence continues at coordinate 600 of NZ_RXWZ01000056.1, read as the reverse complement.
GTGAAAAAATAGCAAAAGTTATGGAATTATTAGAAGAAAGAACGAATACATTACAAAAAGAAGTTACATATATAGCAAATAAAGCTATGGACAAGTAATGTAATACAATAAAAGGCTTCGGCACATATAGCCTCGCTCAAAATAAATAAGCATATCACTTAACTGATTTTTTAAAGTTTAGTGATATGCTTATTTTTTATGGAGTTTACGATTTTGTACGTGCATGCTTGCCTAGGGGTATGGCTCGAGCCTGTAGTCTCTCGCTCATACTATTCCCTCAGGCGTCCGCACTTTACAAAATCGGGGGTAGTATACATTTTTATAAGTATTATTTTGGCAGTTATACTTATAAGTGTTTCGTTAAAAGCAGAACTAGGCAAAATTGCAGATAAGGGGTATGTTAAAAGCAGTTCTAAGTAAAATTGCAGATAAGGGGTATGTTAAAAGCAGTTCTAAGTAAAATTGCAGATAAGGGGTATGTTAAAAGCAGAACTAGGCAAAATTGCAGATATGGACCGTCTACACTTAATTGGACAACTTCTTTAAAGAGAAGTATTGTTAAAATTAAGAAAGTAGGTGGTCTTTTTATGAGAAGAGAGC
>NZ_RXWZ01000055.1 GCF_003970575.1 Mammaliicoccus fleurettii | reverse complement strand
ACCTCATTCTTCATTTCTAAATATTTATTTCGTTCTTTTAATGCTTTAATTTCTGCATCTTTCATTTCATCTTCTGTCATTATAGATTGAGGTTTCCCTTTGCCTCGTCCATCTTCTAAACCAGCATTACCATGATTTTTATATTTTTTCACCCAATTATAAACTTGACCATAAGTCACTGAATATTTATCAGCGATTGTTTTATAATCACTATTACTTTCTATGTAATCTTTAACTATTTCAATGCGTTCTTCTAAATTTGTTTTTCTTGCTTTCATCGTATACACCTCGGGTTTTGGAGAATATGTTTTGTTCTCTTTACCCATAGTATAACGTTTTATCCAATTTCGAACAGTGCGATCTGATGGGATATTGTATTTAATAGCCAACTGTACAGGTGATATTCCCTTTTCAAAATACTCATTAATAATTTGTAATTTAAAAGATGACGGATACGAGTTATTTTTT
>NZ_RXWZ01000054.1 GCF_003970575.1 Mammaliicoccus fleurettii | reverse complement strand
AAACCAAGCATATATATTTTGTTAATACCCTAGAAAAACCAATGGTTGATTACATCTAAAGATATTACACAAAATTATGGACTTGACTTTTAACACCACTCTTATCAGCAGTTTCTACTCAAATTGCTTCTAACGCCACTCTTATCACCAATTTCTACTCATATTGCTTTTATAAAACACGTACTAAATACTTTTTTATCCTTAAAATAAGAAAACCCGTGAAAATCCTCGAATTTTCACGGATTTTCTACTTACATCATCATTTGCGGATTAATATCTATTTCTAATGAGAGTTTGTCTTTCATATATTGTTCATGGTAATAATCATCTAGATATTTCAAAGCTGTTAACAAGTCTGGTTCATTCTTGAACTTTATGAGTATTTGGAATCTATGTTGGTTGTTTATTCGTGACAATGGACTTGGTGATGGTCCTAATATGAAGGACTGTGTTGTTACGTGTTGTACAAGTATGCCATGGATATGTTTGGATGCTTGCAACACTTTCCTCTTATCGACATGACTGATTGTTAAATTCACTAGATAGTAATAAGGTGGATATTTACCGACTTGTCTAAATTTCATTTCTTTTTGATAAAATGACAAGTAGTCATTCTTTGTTACATCTAATATAGCGTAATGATCAGGATTATATGTTTGAATCATTACTTCTCCTTGTTTCTTATGCCTACCTGCTCTACCTGCTACTTGTGTGAGTAATTGGAATGTCTTCTCACTTGATCTAAAGTCTGGTAAATTGAGCATTGTATCAGCGTTTAATACGCCTACTAATGTAATATTTTCAAAATCTAATCCTTTAGCAATCATTTGAGTGCCTAATAAAATATTTGCTTCTTGATTACCAAAAGCTGTTAACAATCTTTCATGTGCACCTTTTTTAGACGTTGTATCTACGTCCATTCTAATCACTTTAGCGCGATCAAATGTTTCATATATAATTTCTTCTACTTTTTGAGTTCCGACACCCATTTGTCTAATATGTTCGCTTTCACAACTTGGGCATTTTTGTGGCATAGGTTCACTATAACCACAGTAGTGACATTTTAAGTCATCATGTGTTTTATGATATGTAAGCGAAATATCACAGTTGGGACATTGTGGTACGTGTCCACAATCTCTACATAACACGAAAGATGAATGTCCTCTTCTATTTAAGAAAAGTACAATTTGTTCACCTTTATCTATTCTTTCTTGAATGGCTTCTGTTAAATGATGAGAGAACATAGATCTATTTCCTTCTTGTAATTCTTCTCTCATATCGATTAATTCAATTTCTGGCATCTTCTGTTGATTAACTCGATCAGGTAATCCTAAATATTGATATACATTTTTTTCTGCTCGAGCAAATGTTTCTAAACTTGGTGTTGCTGATCCTAATACTACTGGACAATGGTGATATTCACTTCTCCATATAGCAATTTCTCTTGCATGGTACCTCGGATAGTCTTCTTGTTTGTACGTTGATTCGTGTTCTTCATCAATAATAATGAGGCCAAGCTTTTCAAAAGGTGCAAACACACTAGATCTTGCTCCTACTGAAACACTCGCTTTACCATCTCTGATTTTTTGCCATTCATCATACTTTTCACCTTTTGATAGTCCTGAATGCAGTACTGCAACTTCCTCACCAAATCTTGCTTTAAAACGATTGACCATCTGTGGTGTTAAAGCAATTTCAGGTACGAGCATGATAGCTTGCTCGCCTTTTTTTAAGACATTCTCAATTGTTTGTAAATAAACTTCTGTTTTACCTGATCCTGTTACACCATGTAATAAAAATGTCTTAGATTCATTTGCTTTAACCGCTTCATCAATTTGAGTAAAAGCTTCTTGTTGCGCTTCTGTTAAAGCTTTATTGTGTTCTTTTTCAAAAATTCTATGCTCATAAGGGTCTCTATTTACAATGGCTTCGTATTTTTCTAAAACTTGATTTTTAACTAAAGTATTAATACTAGAATTAGAAAATCCTTCTTCTTTTAATGTTTTTAACAATACATCTTCATGTCTATGTTCTATTAAATAATTAATGATATCTAATTGTTTTTCTCTCGTACGTAATGATTCGATAATTTCATCCAGTCTATCAGTCGGTATAATTCTTACACACGTTGCGTACTTTCTCGTTAATTGTTGCCCTACAATCGTATCTTTAGTTAAGGCTTCTGTTTTTGCATAGCTTTCTAATTCTGCTACGATTTGTAGTGTTTGAGCTTGATCAAACGTTAACATACCTTCTTTATTAAAATGATTTAAATATTGTGCAGGAATAGCATCCGGATCATTTATGATATATACTTTTTGATATTTAGCTTTAATAGCACTAGGCAACATGATTTCTAATGCTGAAATTCGTTTAACTAAATGAAAATTAGACATCCACTCACTTAGTTTGATTAATTCAGAAGTTAATTCTGGTTTAAAGTCTTTAACTCTAATTAAAGACTTTAATTTAGACTCCTCTATATCACTTGATAATTTTTCACTAATACTAATAACAAAGCCTTGAATTTTCCTTGAACCAAAAGGCACTTCAACTCTAACACCGACTTTAACAATATCCTCTATATCTTGAGGTATAATATAATCAAAAATTTTGTCGACGTTTTTAGCTGGAATATCCACTACAACATTTGCGATCAATCTTCCCACCTACTAGTGATTTCATTTAATATTTTAAAAGCTATTTTCTGTTTTGATTCTTTAGCTAAAGGTACTCTATCTCCATTTGCAAAAAACATTTCGACTTCATTGTCTGATGATCTAAATCCAATTTCTTGGTTTGCTACATGATTTGAAACAATAACATCAGCATTTTTCTTTTTCAGTTTGCCCATAGCATAAGTTTCCACATTATCTGTTTCAGCTGCAAAGCCAACCAAATATTGTTTATCCTTATGTTCCCCTAAATATTTCAAAATATCTGTCGTTCTTTTAAAAGTAAGCTCTAAATTACCATCTTGTTTTTTCATTTTATTATTTACTGTTTTAACTGGAGTATAATCAGCTACAGCTGCTGCTTTAATAATCATATCCATATCATCCATTCGTTCTTTAACTGCCTGAAACATTTCTTCAGCGCTAGATATTTGAATAAATTCTACTCCACTTGGTTGTGATAAACTCGTTTCACCACTTACTAATATGACATTTGCCCCTAAATTTCTAGCAGCTTCTGCTAAAGCATATCCCATCTTACCACTTGATCGATTTGTAAAATATCTTACTGCATCGACTTTTTCTACTGTTGGTCCAGCAGTTACGAGTACATTTTTGCCTTGGAGAGCAAAGGTTTGTGGATTTGATTGTTCTTTAAAATAATCATCTATAATAGTTAGTATCGTTATAGGTTCTTCCATTCTACCTTTTGCAACATAACCACATGCTAAATAGCCTTCTCCTGGTGCAATAAATTTATATCCATAATTTCTAAGTTGTGACATATTCTTAACTATTGATGGATGCTCTAGCATATGCACATTCATAGCTGGCGCAATAAATACTGGAGCAGTTGTTGCAAGCAATGTAGATGTCACAATATTATCAGCTAATCCATTTGCTAACTTGCTAATCGTATTTGCTGTTGCAGGTGCAACAATAACCGCATCTGCCCAATCTGCTAACGTTATATGTTGTATTTCACTTACATCTTTTTCATCAAAAGTGTCCGTATAAACATGGTTACGACTAATTGCTTGAAAAGCTAATGGTGTAACAAACTGTTGTGCATTCTCTGTTAACATGACACGTACAGTATAACCACTTTGAGTTAATTTGCTCGTTAAATCTATTGCTTTATAGGCAGCTATTCCACCAGTTACAGCTAGAAGTATATTCTTCATTTGTGTAATCCTCCGATAAATTCGATTCTAAATCTTTATATTTATTATACATTCTTTAAAATAGACTGTCATGAATATAAACTACTTACCTTCATTTAAATAAAAAGACCTTTTATGAAGGGATTATATTTCCCATACATAAAAGATCTTTTTTAGATAATGATAATTAGTCTTCTAGTTTAGCATATACTTTATGTGCTGCTATTTCTTCTAGTGCTTGACCTACATTTTTTAATGAACGATATTCATCTAATAATAAACTATCAGGGTGTTCTTGTAGTTCTCGGGCTCTTTTAGCTGCAGTCGTAACGACTAAATATTTAGAATTAATACTGTCTTTTAATTCATTTTGTGGTGGATATAACATTATTTTTTTGCCTCCAATATCATTTTTCTATAGCGCGCTTCAACACGTTCTCTTTTTAAATGTTCTGCTTCTACGATTGATTGAATACGTTCTTTAGCTAATTCAACTTCATCGTTTACAACAACATAATCGTAAAGGTTCATCATTTCTACTTCTTTACGTGCTTCTAAAATACGGTTTTGGATGATTTCGTCTGATTCAGTACCGCGTCCAACTAACCTTTCTTTCAAGTGTTCTAAACTCGGCGGTGCTAAGAAAATAAATAAAGCTTCAGGAAATTTCTTCCTAACTTGTTTAGCACCTTCAACTTCGATTTCTAAAAATACATCATAACCGTTATCCATTGTATCTCTAACGTATTGTACAGGCGTACCATAATAATTACCTACATACTCAGCATACTCTATAAATTGGTCATCAGCAATTAAAGCTTCGAATTCTTCTCTTGATTTAAAGAAATAATCTACACCATCTGTCTCACCTTGACGCATTTTCCTAGTAGTCATAGAGATAGAATATTTAAAATCCGTACTAGGATCATCAAATATTGATTTACGTACCGTTCCTTTACCAACTCCAGATGGGCCAGAGAGCACTATCAGTAACCCTTTTTCAATGTTCATGTCAAACGACCTTTCCTAATGAATACTAACAATTTATTATCATTTTGTTTTTTATATCTTACCATATTTCAATTATATATGGCTAGAGAGGTTGTAAGATTAAACAGAATTATACTCATTTAATCCCTTACATGTTACAATAAATTGACTTTTGATAAAGGTGTGAGTGCAAATGGCTTTTGATGGCTTATTTACAAGAAAGATTGTTGAAGATATTCAATCGCTCGTTTCTGGGCGAATTCATAAAATTGCTGAACCAAGTTCAGATACGATTATCTTAACAATTCGTAGTGAAAGAAAAAACAAACAACTATTATTATCAACACATGCAAATTTTAGCCGTTTTCATTTAACAACGGAAAAGTATGACAATCCTTTTGATCCTCCAATGTTTTTAAGAGTATTACGAAAACATTTAGATGGAGGAATTATACAAAGTATTACTCAAATAGGAAATGATAGATTAGTTGAGATTGATATACATTCAAGAGATGAAATTGGAGATTTAAGAAAACGAACAATTGTATTAGAAATTATGGGACGACATAGTAACATTATTTTAATAGATGGAGAACGTAAAATTATCGATGGCTTTAAACATCATACTCCTAATACAAATACTGCTCGTACAATTATGCCTGGTTTCAAATATGAATATCCTCCTACTGTTAAAAAATTAAATCCATTTGAAGTAGACGATGTAAATAAATATATCAATTATAATGCAGGTAAAATAGACCGACAATTATTACAACAATTTGAAGGTTTTAGTCCACTGATTACAAAAGAAATTGTTTCTCGAAGACCATTTATGAATCAAGAAACGTTAGTAGAATCTTTTGATGAAGTAATGAACGAGGTAGATCAAACGCCTAAACCTGTAATTTATAGTGATGATTCAACAAATAAAGAAATCTTCTATTTCATGCCATTACATACTTATGGAAATAATTATATGGCATTTGATACAATTCATGAATGTTTAGATAGATTTTATGAATCACGTGGAGAGAGAGAACGCGTTAAACAACGTGCGCTAGATTTAGTAAAAATTATAGATCAACATTTACAAAAAAATAGAAATAAATTAGAAAAATTGATTAACGAAAAAGAGGCAGCTCGTACTAAAGATGAGCAACAATTATATGGTGAACTGATTACCGCTAATATGTATCAAATCAACCAAGGTGATAAAACGTTAGAAACAATCAATTACTATAATAATGAACCTATTTCTATACCATTAAATCCAACTAAATCACCTTCAATGAATGCACAATATTATTACAAACAATATAACAGACTCAAGACAAGAGAAATAGAATTAGAAAAGCAAATTAAACTTACTCATTCTAACATTCTATATTTCGAGTCATTAGAACAACAACTTGCTCATATATCAGTAGAAGATATAGACGATATAAGAGAAGAATTAGAAGACCAAGGTTTTGTAAAAAAACGTAAAAGTAAGAAAAAGAAAAAATCAAATAAAATAACAATCACGACATTTGTTTCTTCAGATGGGCAAACAATATTACTTGGTAAAAACAACAAACAAAACGATTATCTTACTCATAAAGTAGCAAGAAAAAATCAATTGTGGTTCCATACGAAAGATATTCCAGGTTCACATGTTGTTATACAAGAAGACGAACCAACAGATACAACAATTGAAGAAGCAGCAATGATTGCAGCTTATTATTCTAAAGCAAGTCAGTCAGCACAAATACCAGTAGATTATACTGCAATAAGAAATGTCCACAAACCAAGTGGCGCAAAACCAGGATTTGTAACTTATGATAGTCAATCAACTCTGTACGTTACAACAGACTATGATGATATTAAAAAATTATTAAAACAATAAATAAAACGAAGTGCTATATTGATTCAATAGCACTTCGTTTTTATTTTGAAAGAAAGTTTATTATTGTTGTTCTGGTAAAGCTAATTGGAAATTAACACCGTATTTATCTTGTACCCATGCAAATTCTCTGAATGTTGGTGGTAATTCCGTTTTAGGCATTAATATTGCACCACCAGATTTTAATTTAGAATATAGAGTCTCCATCTCCATAGCAGATTCACATGTTACATACAATGACATAGCTGGATTCATTTCTATTTCCACACCATTTCCTTGATCAATAGCCATAAATATTTGTCCGTTTATTTTAAAAATAGAATGTTGTACAGTACCAGGTTCCCCTGGCCCTTCTTCTCCATATTTAACCATAGTTAAAATTTCACTATCTTGAAAAATTGATGTATAAAATTTAATAGCTTCTTCAGCTTCACCGTTAAACATTAAAAATGTTATAATTTTTGGTATCATGTAATAAACACTCCAATATCATATTTTAAAAATTTCTTATATCTTATATAATTTAGTATAATATTTATAAGAGACAAAGACAAAGGAGAGATTTTATGTCAATTTCATTATTGTTACCTATTGTTATTATGTTAGCCGTTATTATCATTGGGTACGTCTTTATCAAACTATTTATGGACTAATTCTTATGAAAATTCTTTAATTTATAAAATGGGTATCGTGCGTTTTACCTGATTTTGAACGGAATCGCACGATATCTCGAAAGTCTTCGTGCGTATTAACCTGATTTAATCCTAATTACTCAAAATAAAGACTCTCCTTGCCGTTATATGTAGTTCCACGGTATGGGAGAGTCTTTTTATTAATTATTTTTATTTAGTTGCTACAAATTCAATTCCAAATAACCATGGTACCATAAACCAAACGAATCCTACTATGATGACACAACTGATTAAGTTTAACCAAAATCCTGCTGTTGCCATTTCTCTGATTGTTACTTTATCTGTACCAAACACAATCGCATTTGGAGGTGTACCTACTGGCAACATAAATGCACAGTTTGCTGCCATTGCTGCTGGAATCATTAAAGCTAACGGATGTAAATTAATGCCTACAGCTATTGTTGCAAGTATCGGTAAAATCATTGTTGCTGTTGCTGTATTCGATGTAATTTCTGTTAAGAATAGTACAAAGAGCGCTACAATAGCAATGATTAGAATAATGTTTACACCTTCTAATCCAGAAATTTGTTTACCCATCCATTTATCTAAACCACTTTCTGTAATAGCTGAAGCTACTGCTAAACCACCACCAAAGAGTAATAAAATACCCCACGGTAAATCTTTAGCAATCGACCAATCTAAAATTCTAGCAAACTTTCTTTTAGCTGGTATTAAGAATAATATAACAGCAATAAACATTGATATTGTTCCATCTTTAACTAGCTCTGTAAAAGGTAACTGTGATAATAAGAATTCTCTTGATACCCATAAAAATGCTGCTAAACAGAATAACGTAAATACGACTTTCTCTTCATATGATGTCTTTCCTAATGCTTTTAATTCTCTAGTAATAATTCTTTTACCACCAGGTAATTCTTTCATGTCATGTTTAAACATGACAAAATTCAAATATGCCCAAGTTATTGCTAATAATATAATTACTGTTGGGACACCCATTACCATCCATTGTCCAAATCCAATTTCTTCACCAAATATTTTTTCATATTGACCTTTTAAAATAATTAAAGGTGGCGTACCAATTAATGTTCCAAGTCCACCAATTGTACCCGCATAACCAATACCTAATACAAGTGATTTTTCAAATTGAGTTAAACTATCGGAATCATTCCCGTCAGCTGTAAGTTCATTAGCTTCTTTAATAATCGCCATACCGATTGGAATCATAATCATAACAGCCGCTGTGTTTGACACAAACATTGACAATGCACCAGTTGCAATCATAAATCCTAATAAAATTCTACCAGTACTTGTTCCTATACTATTAATAATGACTAGTGCAATTCTCGTATGTAAATTCCATCTTTCCATTGCAATTGCAATAATAAATCCACCTAGGAATAAGAATACAATATCATTACCATAGGCGCTGGATACTGTTTCACTATCCATAACTCCACCTAATGGAAATAAGAATAAAGGCATTAAACTAGTGGCCGGAATCGGAATAGCTTCTGTAATCCACCATACTGCTATCCATAAAGTTGCTGCCATTACGTATACTCCAGTTTGGCTTAACCCATCCGCTTTGAAAAATAGCAATATTACTAAAAATAATAGTGGCCCTAAAATTAATCCGATTAATTGAGCTGTATTATAAGCTTTTAATTCAGGATCTGGTTTGTTTTGAGATTTTAATGCATCTGAAGAAAAGAATTTTAACATTTCTTTAGTTCTACTACTTTCTTTCCAAAGCTTTTCTGTAAATTTTTTATCTTGTTTACCCATATTATTACGCCCCCTTTTAATGTGTATTCGTTTACATTTTAACAAAGTTTATACAAAAGTAGTACTTTTTTCTGAATATTCTATAATATTTATGCATATATTTACTAATTATATTTTTTGTAGTATTTTATCTAACTACCGCAAAAAAAGAAGCTAAGACAAATTAATTGTCTTAACTTCTTGTTCACTTCCCATTACTTATCAGAGTCTTTTGTATTAAAAACTCCATTTTCTTCAAGCTCTTTTTTTATGCTTTTAAATATATTTTTATCGTCTAAATCATAACTTCTCTGTCTATTTACATTAGTGTTATTCGTGTATCCAGTACGTTCATTTAAATTATGATCTCTTACTTTATAATGATTAAAGTCAGGTTTTTTATTAGTATCTTTTTTTAGAAAATCATTTATATGTTCCCATTTTTTTATCTGTTCTTTTTGTTGTTCAACAGATAGTTTATGCTGGCTACTCATAAAGCCCCCCCTTATCTAGACTTTATTATAAAGTATCTTTCCATTCTTTTAAAGTTTTTATATCTTTATTTTGGATATATCCTTCTTTTTCTGCAACAGAAATAAGTTCGTCATAATTTGATAAAGTATAGTAAGGAATATCTTTTGATTCGAAAGCTTCTTCTGCCTTCTTGATTCCGTAAGTAAAGATTGCAAATACACCTATTACTTCTGCTCCGTCTTCAATTAATGCATCAACTGCATTAATTGAAGATCCACCTGTTGAAATTAAATCTTCTATAACAACTACTTTTCTCCCTTTGCTTAATGCACCTTCGATTTGATTCCCTTTACCATGCCCTTTACTTTTAGACCTTACATAACTCATTGGCAATCCTAATTGATCAGCAATGAAAGCAGCATGTGGAATACCTGCTGTAGCAGTTCCTGAAATGATTTCAACATCATGAGCATGTTCTTTAATTAATGATATAAGTCCTTTGTAAATCATTTCTCTAATTTCTGGATAAGCTAATGTGACTCGGTTATCACAATATATTGGAGATTTAATACCTGAACTCCATGTATACGGATCTTCTGGAGATAATGTTACAGCTTTAATTTCTAGTAATGATTGTGCGATATTTTGAGTCATATGAATTATCCTTCCCATCTATGTAATATTTCATGATATCTTGAAACTGGATTTTCATGCTGAGTTATAGAACGACCAACTACTATATGTGTTGATCCCAACTTTTTAGCTTCTTCTGGTGTTGTTACTCTTTGTTGGTCATGCGTTTTGTCGGATTCTAATCGTATACCTGGTGTTACTTTTAAGAAATCTTCTCCGATATTTTCTCTAATGAGTGTCGATTCTAACGGTGAACAAACAACGCCATCAAGTCCTGCTTGTTGAGTGATCTTGGCATAATGAACTACAGCATTTTCTATTGATGTTTGAATGTTTTGTTCATCTCTCATTTGTTCTTCAGTCGTTGATGTTAACTGTGTTACAGCGATTAATTTAGCTCCAGGATTTGTAGCACGTAGTCCTTCAAGTCCTGCAGCCATCATTTTCTTACCACCAGCTGCATGTACATTAATTAAATCGATATTAAATTTACCTAATCCTTTTAATGCGCCTTTAACAGTATTAGGAATGTCATGTAATTTTAAATCAAGAAATATATCATGCCCTCTATCTTTGATGGCTTTTAGCGTTTCAGGACCATTTTGTAAATATAATTCCATACCCACTTTTACAAAAAGAGGTTCGTTAAATAAATCAAGAAACTGTTCAACTTCACTAAGCGTTGCAAAGTCTAAAGCTATTATTGGTGTGTTTTTCATTTATTTAACAACTCCTTGTTGATTATATGTTCGACCTTTAAGTTCTGAAATATGTTGAACACCTAAGTTATCGAGTAATGTAGGTAATTCATCTATAATATCTTTACATACAGTAGGATTCTCAAAATTAGCTGTTCCTACTGCAACTGCATCTGCCCCAACAGAGATATAATCAATTACATCTTGAGCAGTTCTAACGCCACCCATAGCAATAATCGGTATATCAATATTTTGGCTAACTTCATAAACCATTCTTAATGCTACTGGTTTAATTGCAGGACCACTTAAACCTCCAATAACATTACTAATGATAGGTTTGCCGGTTTTAGAATCTATTCTTAAGCCAACGAGCGTGTTAATCATCGTAATACCATCAGCATATTCTGAGATAGCTTTTGCCATTTCAACGATATTCGTAACATTCGGTGATAATTTCACATATACTGGGACTTCAGAAACTGCTTTTACTTTTCTTGTTAACTCACGTGCAACTTCTGGTACAGTTCCAAATTGAATACCACCTTCTTTAACATTTGGACATGAAATATTTAACTCTAGCGCATGAACATTTGGTGCGTTAGAAATATGTTTTGCTACATATACATATTCTTCTTCAGTAGAACCTGCCACATTTGCAATAATCGGTACATCGAATTGCTCTAAATATTTAAGTTCATGTTCTAAAATATGATGAACTCCCGGGTTCTGTAGACCAATTGCATTAATCATACCGCTAGCAGTTTCAGCAACACGAGGTGCCTCATTACCATATCTAGCATGCTGAGTTGCAGCTTTAATCATAATAGAACCCAACTCAGATAAATCATAAAATTGACTAAATTCCTTACCAAAAGCAAAACATCCACTTGCTGGCATAACTGGGTTTTTTAAATTTAGACCTGGTAAAGTTACATTTAATCTACTCATATGATCACAGCTCCTTTTTCAAATACTGGTCCATCTGTGCATACTTTTACATAGCCCGCTTCATCATTCGTATGACAAACACATGCATAACAAGCTCCAATTCCACAACCCATACGTTCTTCTAATGATATATAACCTTTAATATCACTTAATTGTTCTGTTAATGCTTTAAGCATTGGTTTTGGTCCGCAGCTATAAAAAATGTCGAAGGGTGTTTCAATATTATCAATAACAGTTGTAACAAATCCTTTTGTACCTAAACTTCCATCAACAGTTGCGATATACGTGTCACCGAGTGCTTTAAATTCTTCAATATAGAAAGCATCTTTAGCACTTTGGAATCCTAACACATGGATTGTCTTTATACCTCTTTTATTTAATTGTTTAGATAACTCATAAAGTGGTGGCACACCAATACCACCTCCAACTAACAAGGCAGTATTTTGTGCTTCTTCTACAGGGAAGCCATTCCCTAAAGGTGCAATCACATCAATTGGATCTCCAGATTTCAAAGTAGAAATCATTTCAGTACCATGACCTTCTTTTCTAAAAAGCATTGTGAATGTCTCTTCTTCATGGTTTACTTCACAAATAGATATTGGTCTTCTCAACATATGTTCAGTACCTGTACCTGCTTTAATATGAACGAATTGTCCTGGGTTTTTCATATTTTTCGTGAGATTTCCATGTACTTTTAATTCAAAGATAGCATCTGCTATTTGATTGTTTGATACAACTGTCATTATTTTAGACATAATACTCCCCCTCTACATTTGTTCGGTTTTGAAAGTCATACTTTCAATTACATCTGCAAGTGCATTTGCAGTATCAAGTGAAGTCAAACATGGTATGCCATTTTCAACTGATTCTCTTCTAATTTGGAAACCATCTCTATCATATAATTTCCCTTTCGTCATCGTATTCACAACTAGTTGAACTTCACCTTTTTGAATAACTGAAAGTAAGTCATGTTCTCCACCAATTTTTCCTACTGTGTATACTGGAATGTTTTGTTCGTTAAAGTATTTTGCAGTACCAGCTGTGGCAAAAATACGATACCCAATTTCATGGAATCTTTTCGCTATTGCTAAAGCTTCTGCTTTATCTTTATCACTAACCGTAAATAATGCTGTGCCTTGATCTTGTACCTTTAACCCGCTAGCTGTTAAGCCTTTGTATAATGCTTTTTCTAAAGTACTATCTTTGCCCATTACTTCACCTGTTGATTTCATTTCAGGCCCTAATGTTATGTCTACATTTTTAAGTTTGCTAAAGCTGAATACTGGTGCTTTTACGTATACACCTTCTTTATAAGGTGCTAATCCACTTTCATATCCTTGTTCTTTTAATGAAATGTTAGCAATTGCTTTTGTAGCAATTTTAGCCATTGGGATATCTGTGATTTTACTTAAGAAAGGTACAGTTCTACTTGCTCTAGGGTTTACTTCTAGAACAAATACCTCACCTTTAGACAATACAAACTGAATATTGATAAGACCAATTATGTTTAAGCCTTTAGCTAATCTCGTTGTGTAATCTACTAATAAATCAATTTCTTTATCAGTTAAAGTTTGAGGTGGATAAACTGCGATTGAATCACCTGAATGAACTCCAGCTCTTTCAATATGTTCCATAATACCTGGGATGACAACTGTTTCACCATCTGATATTGCGTCCACTTCTATTTCTTTGCCTGTTAAGTAACGGTCGATTAATACAGGATGTTCTGGACTTGCTTTAACAGCTTGTTCCATATAATTTTTCAATTCTGGTTCTGCATAAACAATCTCCATTGCTCTTCCACCTAATACGTAAGAAGGTCTTACTACAACTGGATAACCGATTTCATTTGCATTGTCTATTGCTTCTTGAACTGAAGTAGCTGTTTTACCATGAGGTTGCGGAACATCAATTTTTTGTAATAATGCTTCGAATTCTTTTCTATCTTCTGCTCTATTAAGATCTTCTAATGACGTTCCTAGAATTTTAACACCTTTTTTAGAGATTTTGTCAGCTAAATTGATAGCGGTTTGACCACCAAATTGAACAACTACGCCTTTAGGTTGTTCATGATTAATAATACTCATTACATCTTCTTCAGTAAGTGGTTCAAAGTATAATTTATCTGATATAGAGAAATCAGTAGAAACTGTTTCTGGGTTGTTATTAATAATAATTGCTTCGTATCCAGCTTCTTGTATTGCCCAAACTGCATGAACAGTAGCGTAATCAAATTCAACGCCTTGTCCAATTCTTATTGGTCCGGATCCTAGCACAATAATTTTTTCTTTTTCAGTCACTACAGATTCATTTTCTGTTTCGTAAGTGCCATAAAAGTATGGTGTTTCAGATTCAAATTCAGCTGCACATGTATCAACTGTTTTATAAACTGGATTAATTTCATTTTGTTGTCTTAACTCGTATATCTCTAGCTCTGATTGTTCCCATCTATGTGCAATTACTTTATCACTAAAGCCATATTGTTTTGCCCATAGTAATGCTTCTAAGTCACCTTTATTATTTTTTAAGTCATGTTCTATTTCGATGATGTGTTTAAATTTATTTAAGAAGAAATAATCAATTTGAGTTAATTCATGAATTCTTTCTAAAGAAGTTCCTCGTCTTATTGCTTCACCAATAAAGAATAATCTTTCATCATCTTGTGCTTTAATTCTTTCTTCAATAAAATCAAGTTCAAATTCATCACCATTTGGTAATCCTAAATGGTGTACACCATATTCTAATGAACGAATGGCTTTTAATAGTGACTCTTCATAGGTTCTACCTATTGCCATTACTTCTCCAGTAGCTTTCATTTGTGTACCTAAATGACGTTCCCCTTTTTCAAATTTATCGAATGGGAATCTCGGTATTTTAGATACGACATAATCAAGAGCAGGCTCAAATGCTGCATAAGATGTTCCTGTAACTGGATTTAACATTTCGTCTAAAGTCATTCCGATTGCAATCTTAGCTGCAAGTTTAGCAATTGGATAGCCTGTTGCTTTTGAAGCTAAAGCTGATGATCTTGAGACACGTGGATTTACTTCTATAATATAATAATCTAATGAGTCTGGATCTAGTGCAAGTTGTACGTTACATCCACCTTCAATTTTCAATGCACGAATAATTTTTAATGAAACATCTCTTAACATTTGATACTCAACATCAGATAATGTTTGACTCGGCGCTACAACAATTGAGTCCCCTGTGTGAATACCAACAGGGTCGATATTCTCCATGTTACAAACAACAATAGCATTATCATTTTTGTCTCTCATCACTTCGTACTCTATTTCTTTAAAACCTGCTATAGATTTTTCTAATAAACATTGTGTAACAGGGCTGTATTTCAAACCATTCTGAACGATTTCACTTAGTTCTTTTTCATCGTGACAGATTCCGCCACCAGTACCACCCATTGTGAATGCTGGTCTAACTATTAGTGGGTATCCTATTTCATTAGCAAATTTTAATGCGCCTTCTAAATCATTCACAATATCGCTTTCTGGTACCGGTTCATTTAGTTCATTCATTAACGTACGGAATAAGTCTCTATCTTCAGCTTGTTCGATTGAAGTAAGTTGTGTACCTAGTAAACGGACATTATTTTCTTCTAGTACACCATTTTCGTGCAATTCAATTGCCATGTTCAAACCAGTTTGTCCACCTAATGTTGGTAATAATGCATCTGGCTGTTCTTTACGAATAATGCGACTTACGAAGTCTAAAGTTAGTGGTTCAATATATACAGTGTCAGCTATTTCAGTATCAGTCATAATTGTAGCTGGGTTTGAATTCACTAAAATAACTCTATAACCTTCTTCTTTTAATGCTAAGCATGCTTGTGTACCTGCATAGTCAAATTCTGCTGCTTGTCCAATGATGATTGGACCTGAACCAATTACTAAGATGGATTTGATATCTGTTTGTTTAGGCATTGATTGTACGCTCCTTCGCTTTATGTAATTTAATCATTTCAATAAATTCATCGAATAAATAGTTAGAGTCATGTGGACCTGGTGAAGCTTCTGGATGATATTGTACTGAAAATGCTGGGTATTTTTTATGTCTTAACCCTTCGATAGATTTATCATTTAATGCTAGATGTGTAACTACTAAATCTGTATTTGCAATTGAATCTTCATCTATTGCATAACCATGGTTTTGACTTGTTAAATCAACTTTACCTGTTTGTAAATTTTGAACTGGATGATTAGCACCTCTATGTCCAAATTTCATTTTGTAAGAAGTTGCACCTTGAGATAGTGCAAAAAGTTGATGACCTAAACATATCCCGAAAAATGGTATCTTGCCAATTAATTGTCCAATTGTTTGTATTGTTTCTTGAACACTTTCTGGATTACCTGGACCATTAGAAACCATGATACCATCAGGTGAAATATTCATAATTTCTTCAATTGATGTTTGATAAGGTACTACCGTCACATCACAGCCTCTTCTATTTAATTCTCTAACGATATTTTCTTTTTTTCCGTAATCAATTAATACAATTTTATAGCCATCTCCTGTAGAAATATAAGGTCTAACTGAAGATACTTGTTCAACTTCATCCGTTCTCAATGTTTCATTATTCAAACGTTGTACTAATGCATCAATTTCGTTAGCATTATCTGTGAAGCCTGCTTTTAGAACACCATATTTTCTTATTTTACGTGTTAAACTTCTTGTATCAACACCTGAAATACCAGGTATTTGATAAAATTTCAACGTTTCATCTAATGACTTGCTTGATCTGAAGTTGCTTGGATAGTCACATACTTCTCTTACGACAACGCCATTTAAAGTAGGACTTAATGATTCGAAGTCATCTCTATTGATACCATAATTACCGATAAGAGGATAAGTAAACGTAATAATTTGTCCAGTGTATGACGGGTCTGAAATCGTTTCTTGATAACCTGTCATAGCTGTATTAAATACAATTTCACCTAAAGTTAATTCATCAGAGCCTAAAGCATATCCTTTATATGTAGTACCATCTTCTAATACTAAGTATCTTTTATTTTTCATCTTATACTTCCTCCTTATAGACGATCTCACCATCACAAATTGTTAAAATTGGATAGCCTGACACGACTTCTCCAATAAATGGTGTATTACTACTTTTAGAAGCAAATTCTTCAGCAAGTATCGGTCTTTCTGTATCTAAATCAATAATCGTTATATCTGCATAACTTCCTTCTTCTAAACGTCCATAAGGTAAATTAAACGTTTCGCATGGTTTAGTCGTTAAGAATGACACAAGTTGTTCTAAAGTAAATTTACCGGTTTTCACGAAGTTTGTATAAAGTAATTGGAAAGCTGTTTCACTTCCTACGATACCAAAAGGTGCATCTACCATTGGCACTTCTTTTTCTTCTTTAGCATGTGGTGCATGATCTGTAGCAATACAATCAATTGTTCCATCAAGTAATGCTTCTATTAATGCATCTCTATCTTCTTTAGCTCTTAATGGTGGGTTCATTTTATAAATAGCATCATCACCTGGTACATCTTCTTCTGTAAGTAATAAGTGGTGCGGTGTAACTTCAGCTGTAACTTTTATACCCGCTTTTTTAGCATCTCTTATAACTCTTACACTTTCTTTAGTAGAAACATGGCATACGTGATAATGACAATTGGCTGCTTCTGCTAATAGAACATCTCTCGCTATTTGAACCGCTTCACAAATGGCCGGTATACCAGGAATATTTAATTCTTCGCTACGTTTACCTTCGTGCATAGCGCCACCATATATTAATGAATTATCTTCACAGTGTGCGACGATTGCTTTATCTATTTTAGCTGCTTCTTGCATTGCTTCATACATCATAGATGCTGTTTGAACACCTACTCCATCGTCAGTAAATTGGAACAGGCCTCTATCTTTTAAAGCTTTAAAATCAACATGTTCTTTACCTGCTTGTCTTACTGTTATTGAGGCGTAAGGCAATACTCTAACAACTGCATGTTCGTCTATTATTTTATGCAGTCGATCTAAATGTTCAACTGAGTCAGGTACAGGTTTAGTATTTGGCATCGGGCAAACTGTTGTAAACCCACCTCTTGCAGCAGCCTTAGTGCCTGTCTCAATCGTTTCTTTATGTTCTCCACCAGGTTCTCTTAAATGCACATGTACATCTACAAACCCCGCAGATATAAAATGTCCTTTCGCATCAATTATTTCATGATTTTCAGCATCAATATAATCATTTATTCGTTTAATTTTACCGTCTTCGATTTCAACTTCTTTATGAACTAATTGACCTTCTAATAAGATTTTTCCATTTTTGATTATAAGTGACATTTTACTTTTTCCTCCTTGTGATTAAGTACATCATAAATACATGCCATTCTAATAAATACACCATTCTCCATTTGCTTAAATATCCTTGACTTTGGACTTTCAACTAATGAAGAATCGATCTCTACACCTCTATTTACTGGTGCTGGATGCATAACGATTGCTTTATCAGATAATTTATTATATCTATCAATTGTTAATCCGTATGCCTCATGATATTTCTCAGTATTAAAAGTCAAACCTGATTCGTGCCTTTCATTTTGCACTCTTAATAACATACAAACATCAACTTCATCTATGACATCATCAATTTCAGCGTAAGGTACATTTGAAAAATCAGACTTCCATTGTTCTGGTGCACTGAACATAACTTCTGATCCTAATTTCGTTAAAGCTTCAGCATTACTTCTTGCTACTCTTGAATTCTTTATATCTCCTGAAATAAGTATTTTTAATCCTTCAAAATAACCATATTCCTCATAAATTGTCATTAAGTCTAAAAGACTCTGTGTTGGATGTTGTCCACTACCATCTCCACCATTTAATACAGGAATGCTAAGTCCTTTTAAGTTATCATAATAGGCATTTTCACTATGTCTAATGATGAGTGCATCAACACCAATTGATTCTAGTGTTTTGCATGTATCATATAAAGATTCTCCCTTTTGTACAGAAGATGTACTTGTTTCAAAAGGAATTACCTCTAACCCTAACTTTCTTTCAGCCATTTCAAAGCTACATTTCGTTCTAGTGGAATTTTCAAAGAATAAATTCGCTACTGTCATACCTTGTTCAAAAGGTTCTATACCATTTTGTTTGATTTTCTGTGCTTTTTTAATGATTTTCATTATGTCTTCTTTAGTTAGATCAGTCATAGTTAATAAATTTTTCAAGTGACACGCCTCCTTGAGATTATTTTATTTTCTTAGGCAAAATAAGATTGAGCAAGATACCAACTGTTGCAGCTAAAGCCATACCTTCAATATTCAAATGAATACCGATACCTGTGAAATCTAAATGTGCTTTACCAATTCCTAATACAAGAATGACTGAAGCAATAATCAAGTTTCTGTTATCTCCGAAATCAATATTGTTCTCTACTAACATTCTTAAACCACTTGAAGCAATGATTCCGAATAATAGTATAGATACACCGCCCATTACAGGTGTAGGAATTGTAGAAATCATTGCTGTAAATTTACCAACAAATCCTAAAATTAATGCGAGTGTAGCTGCACCACCTATCACCCATATACTATAAATTCTAGTAATGGCTAATACGCCGATGTTCTCACCATAAGTTGTGCTTGGTGGTCCACCGATGATTGAAGACATCATAGTTGATACTCCATCACCAATTAATGATCTGTGTAAACCTGGGTCTTTAAAAAAGTTTTTACCTACTATTTTATTAATTACAATTTGATGCCCAATATGCTCACTTACTGTTACAAATACAATTGGAAGCATGATGAGTATAAGTCCCCATTGTATAGATGGTGTGTAATCATGAAATGGCATGTATATGTCTGGCATTTGTAACCATTTTGCTTTTGAAATTGGACTTAAGTCAACAATTCCAAATAATAATGATGATATATATCCAACAATTATACCGATTAGTACTGGAATAATTGATAAGAATCCTTTAAAGAATACTGAGACAATAATTGTCGTTATTAATGTTATAAGTGCCACTGTAATGTAAACTCCGCTATACCCTTGCATGGCATTTGAATCCGTGTACATTGCCATATTAACAGCTACAGGTGCTAGACCTAATCCAATCACCATAATTACTGGACCTACTACAACTGGTGGTAATAAGTTTAACAACCAATTCGTTCCTGTAATTTTTATTATTATTCCGATGATGACGTAAAGTATACCACTCATGAATAAAGCGACTAACATTTCACCTAAGTCATGTGTTTTGAGTCCTACTATAATCGGTGTTATAAAAGCAAAGCTTGATCCGAGATAAGCAGGAATTTTGCCTTTCGTAATCATTATATAAAGCAAAGTTCCAAGTCCCGATGCTATAAGTGCTGCCGAAACAGGCAAACCTGTTAAAAATGGTACAAGTACTGTTGCACCAAACATTGCAAATAAATGTTGTGAGCTTAAGAAAAACCATTGTGAAGCTTTAGGTTTTTCATTTACATCTAGTATTGGCTCGACTGTTCGTTCAAACATTTCTTCGTTGTGTGTCATTTTCCTTCTCCTATTCAAAAAAAGATCCCTTTACACAATTTGCAAAGGGATCTATGGGTACAGTTATACCTATGCTGATATAGATATACTGTCTCATATATACTCCTTTGCCAGTCTCTCGTACTGATTTAAAAGGATTTATTTAATTTAATGTTACTGCTGTTTGTTTATCAAACTCTTCTAATTCTACGACTATAGATTCATTAGAAGATGTTGGTATATTTTTACCAACATAATCCGCTCTTATTGGAAGCTCTCTATGTCCTCTGTCAACTAATGTAGCTAAACTAATTTTTCGTGGTCTTGCATGATCTAATATAGCATCTAATGAAGCTCTTACAGTTCTTCCTGTATATAATACGTCGTCAACAATAATGACATGTTTATCATTAATATCAACATCGATATTAAATGATTTCACTTTAATTGCATCTTGTTGATTTTGAACATCATCACGATAATGCGTCACATCAATTTCGCCAGTTGGTACTTGAACTTGTTCAATAGCTTCGATTTTTTGTTCGATTCTATTCGCAAGAAAAACGCCTCTTGTCTTAACACCTAACAAGACGATATCTTTCGTGCCTTTATTCTTTTCCAATATTTCATGTGACATTCTTGTTAATGCTCTATTAACAGCAGCATCATCCATGATTAATCTTTCAGCCATATCCAATCTCCTTCCACAAAAAAAATACTCACGCCTGTAGAAGACATGAGTATATACTAGTACCATTAAAATGGTCTACACGTACATATTATGTCTTCTCAGCCTCTCTGGACTGTCCGTTAAAGACGCTTTAATTGTTAAATCCATACTATCGTTTTTTTCTGTTGATGTCAAAGTTTATATAAAATTAATTAAGTATTATTACACGTCTGAATTATTTTTTATCTTCGTGATTTCTTAATTTTTCTAACAACGTTTCAAAATACTCAGGTAACGGTGCTTCTTTTTCAATGTATTCACCCGTTACTGGATGTTCGAAACCTAATAAACCTGCATGAAGTGCTTGTCCATCTAAATTCAAAGTTTTCTTAGGTCCGTATTTAGGGTCTCCTACTAAAGGAAATCCAATATGCTTCATATGAACTCTGATTTGATGAGTACGTCCAGTTTCTAACTGACAATTTACTAATGTATATTTTTCGAATTTATCAACAACATTAAAATGTGTCACTGCTTCTTTACCATCATCAACAATTGCCATTTCTTGTCGCTCTTTAGGATTTCTTCCTATTGGTGCTTCAATCGTACCAAATTCATGTGGTATATTACCATGAACAAGTGCAGTATATTCTCTCGTTACAGTTTTATTTACTAATTGTTCAACAAGCCCTCTATGAGCAATGTCATTTTTAGCAATCATCAATAAACCTGAAGTATCTTTATCAATACGATGAACGATACCTGGTCTAATTTCACCATTAATTCCAGACAAATCTTTAATAACATGCATTAATCCATTTACTAATGTACCTGTATAATGCCCTGGTGCCGGATGAACAACCATACCCTTAGGTTTATATACTACCGCTACATCTTTATCTTCATAATATACTTCAATACCTAAATCTTCTGCCACGATGTCTACTTCTTCTACAACTTTTTCAGTAACAACAATAACATCATTTAATTTCGTCTTGTAATTTGCTTTAATAACATTACCATTTACTTCAACTAAACCTAATCTAATCCAATCTTGGATTTGGTTTCTAGACCAATCCGGGTTTAACTCAGGTAATAACTTATCTATTCTAACGCCTTTTTCATTTTCTGTTTCAATCTTAAATTCAAATGTATTCAAGCTTTCTCCTCCTTACCTTCAAATAAAATCACAATAATTAATACGATTACACCTATTGTTAAAGCAGCGTCTGCTACATTAAATATCGGAAAATTATAGCCAAAGATATATGTGTCAATAAAATCAACAACTTCGCCTCTAAACAATCTGTCTATAAAATTACCAATTGAACCAGCAATTAACAAACTTAAACCAAGTTGCATAACAGGTTGACCATATCCCTCATTTTTAAAAAACATAAATAAAATAACAAGTACAACAACAGTTACAATATAAAACAACCACATTTTTCCTTGTAAAATACCCCAAGCAGCACCTTGGTTTCTGTGAGATGTAATATATATAACTTTACTGATTACTTTTACAGATTCACCAACTTCTAATGATTTAACAATCATAAACTTAGTTAGTTGATCAAATACTATCAATAATACAATAAAAGTACTCCATATCGGTATATTGTAACCTTTACGCATCTATAGTTCACTCCAATCTTGATTATTTTACCACATAAACAGACATGTTTGTTAATATGAATTTTTAAAATTATGTCCAATTTAAAAAGAGATTAAGCAACATTAAGTTACTTAACCTCTAAAAAATAATTCATAAATCTAATTATTGATACTTTTAATTATGATTTAACTTTTCTAGAT
>NZ_RXWZ01000053.1 GCF_003970575.1 Mammaliicoccus fleurettii | reverse complement strand
GCCGGCACCATTTTTTAGAGCCATTAGCTCAGTTGGTAGAGCATCTGACTTTTAATCAGAGGGTCAGAGGTTCGAATCCTCTATGGCTCATAGCGGGTGTGGCGGAATTGGCAGACGCACTAGACTTAGGATCTAGCGCCGCAAGGCGTGGGGGTTCGACTCCCTTCACCCGCATTTTATTAATATGATTCAAGCATTTAATCTTGCAGAAGTAGTTCAG
The DNA here is from genome assembly GCF_003970575.1 of Mammaliicoccus fleurettii. Classification (GTDB taxonomy): domain Bacteria; phylum Bacillota; class Bacilli; order Staphylococcales; family Staphylococcaceae; genus Mammaliicoccus; species Mammaliicoccus fleurettii. The sequence continues at coordinate 153 of NZ_RXWZ01000053.1, read as the reverse complement.
CGGTAGAATACAACCTTGCCAAGGTTGGGGTCGCGGGTTCGAATCCCGTCTTCTGCTCCATTATTTGCCGGGGTGGCGGAACTGGCAGACGCACAGGACTTAAAATCCTGCGGTAAGTGATTACCGTACCGGTTCGATTCCGGTCCTCGGCAC
>NZ_RXWZ01000052.1 GCF_003970575.1 Mammaliicoccus fleurettii | reverse complement strand
TTTGCCGGGGTGGCGGAACTGGCAGACGCACAGGACTTAAAATCCTGCGGTAAGTGATTACCGTACCGGTTCGATTCCGGTCCTCGGCACCATTTTTAGCGCCCGTAGCTCAATTGGATAGAGCGTTTGACTACGGATCAAGAGGCTAGGGGTTCGACTCCTCTCGGGCGCGCCATTTTTAAATAACGGGAAGTAGCTCAGCTTGGTAGAGCACTTGGTTTGGGACCAAGGGGTCGCAGGTTCGAATCCTGTCTTCCCGACTTCTATTAATATCTTGGGGGCTTAGCTCAGATGGGAGAGCGCCTGCTTTGCACGCAGGAGGTCAGCGGTTCGATCCCGCTAGTCTCCACCATTTTTAAAATAGATAATGAACATTGAAAACTGAATGACAATATGTCAACGTTAATTCCAATAATTGAGTACTTATAGTACTTCAAAGAGTGATTGGCTTAACCA
>NZ_RXWZ01000051.1 GCF_003970575.1 Mammaliicoccus fleurettii | reverse complement strand
CATAGAAAAAACACCTCCGTATAAATTCATTTTAATATGAATTCAACGAAAGTGTTTTTATTTTATTCCCACAAATTGGGGTCAGCTCAATTAATTGTCTCAGCCTCTTTTCATTGTGTGGTAATATTTAAAAATATTTTCAGTCTTTGAAAATAAATTCAGATGTAAGATATAAATGTCTTTACGAGGGTTATTCATTGGTCTTTGAACTTTTTTATTTTATCATAGTTATATGAATATTAATGTAAGCGATTACTATAAATTATTATAAATACATAAAAGGGGCTGTACGTATGAGTTTAAATGTTGGAATCATTGGTTGCGGTGGTATTGCAAATGGAAAGCATTTACCTAGTTTGCAGAAGATAAGTGAAGTAAATATTGTTGCTTTTTGTGATATTGAAATTGAAAAAGCTCAAGTTGCTGCAGAACAATATGGTACAAATGATGCAAAAGTGTACGAAAATTATAAATTATTGTTGGAAAATGATGATATAGATGTTATTCACGTATGTACACCTAACAGTTCTCATAAAGCATTAACGGTTGCTTCACTCGATGCAGGTAAACATGTGATGTGTGAAAAACCTATGGCTAAGACTACAGAAGAAGCGAAAGAGATGATTGAAGCTGCTAAACGTAATGGTAAAAAATTAACGATTGGTTATCAAAATCGTTTCAGACCTGACAGTCAATATTTACGTAAAGCTACACAACGTGGAGACTTAGGTGATATTTATTATGGTAAAGCTCAAGCTATACGTAGAAGAGCTGTACCTACTTGGGGTGTCTTTTTAGATGAAGAAAAGCAAGGCGGTGGACCTTTAATTGATATTGGAACACATGCTTTAGATTTAACATTATGGATGATGGATAATTATGAACCTGAATCTGTAATGGGCTCAACTTTCCATAAGCTTGGCAAAAAGGAAAATGCTGCAAATGCATGGGGACCATGGGATCCTAAGAAATTCACAGTTGAAGATTCCGCATTCGGTTTTATTAAAATGAAAAATGGTTCTACAATTATTCTTGAATCAAGTTGGGCGCTGAATTCATTAGAAGTGGATGAAGCAAAATGTGCACTTTCAGGTACTGAAGGTGGCGCTGATATGAAAGACGGTTTGAGAATTCATGGTGAAGAGTTCGGTTCTTTATACACTACAAATGTAGAGTTAGAAAATAAAGGTGTAGATTTTTATGAAGGTGAAACTGTTGATGAGGCAGAAGTAGAGGCGCGTAGCTGGATTGATAGTATCGTAAATGACACTGAACCAGTTGTTAAACCAGAGGAAGCTATGGTAATCACGCAAATATTAGAAGCACTTTATCAATCAGCAAAAACAGGTAAAGCTGTATACTTCGATTAATAAAAGGGGATATTAAAATGAATATAACTGTATGGAATGAATATAGACATGAAGTAGAAAGTGAAACAATTAAAGCTGTTTACCCGGATGGTATTCACAATGTTATAGCAGAATTTTTAGGTGAGAATCATGAAGTTAAGACAGCAACATTGGATGAGCCTGAACATGGTTTAACTGATGATGTGTTAGCTAATACAGATGTATTAATATGGTGGGGACATAAGGCACATGATGAAGTGAAAGATGAAATTGTAACTAAAGTGAAACAACGTGTGTTAGATGGCATGGGTCTAATCGTATTGCATTCAGGTCATTTTTCAAAAATCTTTAAAAGCTTAATGGGAACAACGTGTGATTTAAAATGGCGCGAGGCTGACGATAAGGAAAGACTTTGGGTAGTAGATCCGACACATCCTATTACAGAAGGTCTCAACTCATATATAGAGTTAGAAAAAGAAGAGATGTATGGTGAACATTTTGATATACCTGCACCAGATGAAACAGTATTTATAAGCTGGTTTGAAGGTGGAGAAGTCTTTAGAAGTGGTGCAACATTTAAGCGTGGTAATGGTAAGATTTTCTACTTTAGACCAGGTCATGAAAGCTATCCTACTTATTATAATAAAGAAATTCAACAAGTTATTAAAAATGCAGTTGAGTGGGCGTGTAATAGAAATACACCTAAACATCAATATGGTAATGCACAACCTCTTGAGAAAATTAGCAAAAAATAAAATAGGAGACTTCTAATATGAATAAACTAAAATTAGGTGTCATCGGTGTTGGTGGAATTGCACAAAACAGACATATACCAGCTTTTAAAAAATTAGACCACTTAGTAGAAATAATAGGCGTACAAGATATTAACTATGAATTGTCTGAAAAAGTAGCTTCAGAATTTAATATTACGAATGTTTTTGAGGAATATAATGAAATGTTTAAACAAGTAGATGCTGTCGTTATATGTACGCCGAATAAATTCCATGCTGAAATCAGTATTGCTGCTTTAAATGCAGGTGTGCATGTATTTTGTGAAAAACCAATGGCAATGAATCGTAAAGAATGTGATGCGATGATTGAAGCGGCAAATCGTTCTGGCAAATTGCTAGCAATTGGTTATCATTATCGTTTTACAGATGCGGCAATAACAGCTCACCGTGCAATTGAAGAAGGTGTAGTTGGAGATGCGCTCGTAACAAGAGTACAGGCATTACGCAGACGTAAAGTACCAGGTTGGGGTGTCTTTACTAATAAAGAACTTCAAGGTGGAGGCAGTCTTATAGATTATGGATGCCACTTATTAGATCTTGCTATGTGGTTACAAAAAGATGCTCAACCGGTGGAAGTGTTAGGTAAGACTTATAATCGATTAAGCAAAACACCAAACCAAATAAATGACTGGGGAACATTTGATTACGAAACATTTGAAGTAGACGATCATGTGTCTAGTTTTATCACTTTTGAAGATGGGTCAACAATGCAATTTGAATGTTCATGGTCAGCAAATATTAAAGAAGATAAAATTCATTTAAGCATGTCTGGTGTTGATGGCGGTCTAAATGTATATCCGTTTGAAATATATCAACCTCGATTTGGAACATTTTTTAATGAACAAGCATACGCTGAACATAATGAAGATAATGCAGCACAACGACAATCTTTAAACTTTGTAAACAGCTGTTTAGGTTTAGAAGATTTAGTTGTGAAGCCTGAAGAAGCAAGACGTGTAAGTTCATTAATAGATGCTATTTATCAAAGTAGTGAAGAGGGAAGAAGTGTAAGAATAGAGTCTTAATAAATTTATAAGGGGTGTTACATATGAAAGTCGGTGTATTTACAGTGCTTTTTCAAGATAAAACGTTTGAAGAAATGTTAGATCATGTAGCAAATTCTGGATTAAAGATGGTTGAAATTGGTACTGGAGGAAATCCTGGTAATCATTTTTGTAATTTAGATGAATTGCTAGAAAATGAAGATAAAAGAACAGAGTTTATGAATGCAATTACACAAAGAGGATTGGAAATTAGTGCTTTTAGTTGTCATGACAATCCAGTTTCTCCAGATAAAGAGCATGCTAAACAAGCACATGAAACATTTATTAAAACAGTCGAATTAGCTTCAATCCTAGGCGTACCAGTTGTTAATACATTTTCAGGCGTACCTGGATCTGACGAAGATTCGAAACATCCAAACTGGCCAGTGACACCTTGGCCAACAGCTTATTCTGAAATACTAGAATGGCAATGGGAGAAAAAACTAATCCCGTATTGGAAAGAAGCGGCTAAATTTGCTAAAGATCACAATGTCAAAATTGGTATCGAGTTACATGCAGGTTTCTCAGTACATACACCATATACATTGTTGAAATTAAGAGAAGCAACAAATGATGCAATAGGTGCTAACTTAGATCCGAGTCATTTATGGTGGCAAGGTATAGATCCAATAGCAGCAATTAAAATACTAGGTAAAGCCGGTGCAATACATCATTTCCATGCAAAAGATACTTATATTGATCAAGAAAATGTCAATATGTATGGATTAACAGACATGCAACCATATAGTTCAGTCCAATCAAGAGCATGGACATTTAGAACAGTCGGTTATGGACATAGCCCACAAGTATGGGGAGATATTATAAGTGCACTAAGAATAAATGGATATGATTATGTCGTAAGTATAGAACATGAAGATCCTATAATGTCAGTAGAAGAAGGCTTCCAAAAAGCAGCACATAACTTACAGACAGTGAATATCAACGAATCACTAGATAATATTTGGTGGGCATAATGAAAAACATGACTTCAGCTTATAAAAATGGGCAGAAGTCATGTTTTTTTAGTTGGATATTTGGTGGTGTATTATGAAGTTGTAGATTAACTCGGCCATTAATCGAAGAGATGACGTAAGTTATAGATTAACTCAGTAGTTAATCGAAGAGATGACGTAAGTTATAGATTAACTCAGTAGTTAATCGAAGAGATGGTGTAAGTTGTAGATTAACTCAGTAGTTAATCGAAGAGATGGTGTAAGTTGTAGATTAACTCAGTAGTTAATCGAAGAGATGGTGTAAGTAGTAGATTAACTCAGTAGTTAATCGAAGAGATGGTGTAAGTAGTAGATTAACTCGGCCATTAATCGAAGAGATGGTGTAAGTTGTAGATTAACTCAGTAGTTAATCGAAGAGATGGTGTAAGTTGTAGATTAATTCAGTAGTTAATCGAAGAAATGGCATAAGTTGTAGATTAACTCGTTAATTAATCGAAGAGTCAACTCAATACATAGATTAACCACTATTTATAATGAAAAGTAATTTTTGTGATGTCCTTCTTTTTTGAAGTGACTATTACAAATATTTCGGATAGCATGTGGTTTTCCACCACACCAGTATTCCGCTTCTTTTAAAGTAAATGGTCCATTTTTTAATACGTATAATTCTTTCAAGTTTTCTATATATAATAATTGTCTTGGGGTTGTTGCTGAACAATACATACATGTCCCATGTCTCATACGGTTATCTAATCTTATATGACCTACTTTTTTGCAATGAGGGCATCTTAATCCTGGTTTTATTTTATTAAACGGGGCTAATTGATTAGGATAGATTTGTGAAAAATCTTGTTTTATAGTATTTATTTTATTTAAAATAGATTTGTTTTCTTCGATTTTATAAATTTTAAATAACTGTGGTATTTTGTGTAGTTCTGTTGGAAGTAAGACTTGATTTCGATTAGGGATTTCTGAGTGAAGTGTAAAAGTTGGGTTGGTAAATATGAGGTAAGATTCGATATTACGTTTGATATTAAGTTTAGCTTTTACGAATTCGAGTTCAAATTCGGTTCTTTTTATTTGTTGAAATGGAGTTGGAAATATATTGCCGTAATTATTTTTTATTTGGTTATCGTCAATATAGTAGTCGCCTTTATAGTGCTTAACTTCCAAATTAAAAATCTTATCATCATCTACTACTAAAAAGTCAATTTGAATTGTGTTCTTAATATATAGTTGGACATTGTACTCATAACTTAGTGTATGATCTTTATCTAAGATAGCTTTAACAATTTTTTCTCCTTCTGCTCCTTTCATCTGTCTATAAATCTCTCTAGTTGTTTCGTTTTGTTCAATGCGATTATTAACCGCATTGAAATATGATAATAAACCCATTTAAAACCTCCTAATTTTTTACAATTATTATATATCATTCATCTTTCAAATACAAACACATCACTTACTTAAGTTTTTCTGCTAATTCTACAAAAATGCCTTCGGGTCCTTTTATATAACATAGTTTATATAGGTCTTCGTATTGAATGATTTCTCCAATTATATTTGATGATGTTGATTTCAAGTTCTCGACAACTTGCTCAATATTTTGAATTGCAAATGCGAAATGACTGGCACCGATATTTTTGGGGAAGTATTTAGTTTCATTAGATGTCTCTACTTGGTTATGGAATTTTATAAGCTCTATTGCGGTTTCTCCATTGTGGACTTTCATCATAGCAATTGTTGCTTCTACTGCATCGACTCCGTATATGTTATTAATCCACTCACCATTGACATTTTGTTCGCCAATTAATTCTAAAACTAAAGTTTTGAAAAAATGCTTAACTTCTTCCAAATCTTCAATGACAATTCCTACATGGTCCATTTTCTCTAATTTCATGTTATACATCTCCAATTTAGATTATGAGTTATTTGTCATTATATAATGAAATTGTTATTTAAACTAATAAATTAAATCATAAAATGAAAACGATTTCAAATAATTGTCTTTCTTCTCTAAAAATAGGTTGAATATTGAAAAATCGGAACTAAACTTTGATATAGTATATTTAAGGGGAGTGAGATTTATGAAAAGATTTTTTTGATAGCTAGTGCTTTTATAGGTGTCATAGTAGGTGCTGGATTCGCATCTGGCCAAGAAGTTCTACAGTATTTTACGAGTTTTGGGGTTATGGGGATATTTGGAGGTATCATAACAACAGCACTGTTTGCATATGTAGGTATGATGCTAGTTTGGCTCGGAAGTAAAATGAAGACAGATTCACATAAAGAAGTTATACATAAAGTAACTGGTAAATCAGCTTTTGGAAGTATAGTCGGTTGGACAATTGATTTAGTAATTATCTTTACACTGTTTGGTGTAGGTGTCGTAATGTTAGCAGGTGCAGGTTCGAATTTAAGCCAACAATTTGGTTTAGCACCTATTATCGGTACATTAATTATGACGGTTTTAATTCTTTTAGCAGGTATGTTGAAAGTAGAAGGTGTCGTTAAAGTTATCGGAAACATAACACCATTTCTTATTGTCTTTATTGTAATTATATCAGTTTATAGTTTCTTCACAGTAGATACATCGTTTGCTGAGTTAAATAAAATATCTGACTCATACTCTTCTACATTACCAAACTGGTTTATAGCTGGTATTAATTATGCATCATTTAATACTGCAGTAGGTGCATCAATGGCTATTGTTATGGGTGGCGCTGAAAAAGATTCTAAAATCGCTAGTATGGGTGGATTATTAGGTGGACTTGCATTAGGTGTCATGATTATATTAAGTCATTTAGCTATTTTCTCTAAACTAGATACAGTAGGAGATCTAGATATGCCGATGTTAGGTATTGTAAATGAAATTTCTCCTATCTTAGGTGTGTTTATGGCGATTGTGATATTTGGTATGATATTTAATACTGGATTGGGAATGTTTTATGCATTTGCTTCTAGATTTACTTTTGTAGGTACAAATTCATTTAAAATATTTTACATAGTATCAGTCATAGTCGGTTTAGGATTAAGCTCCGTAGGATTTACAGACTTAGTTGCAATATTCTATCCGTTAATTGGTTATTTAGGGTTAGTATTAATCTTAGTACTAATTTATGCACCATTTAAAATGAAATTTGGTAAAAAGGAACTTTAAATATATTTTTCAAGAGTTGAGGCTGGGACAAATTAATTGTCTCAGCCTTAATTGTTAAAATCATTAAATTATTACTGTGTAGTCTACAATTATACGATATACTTCAATAAAGAGTTAATAGACATGAATGGAGGGATAACATGGATAATCAAAGAGATCAATGGTCATCTAAACTAGGTTTTATTATGGCATCTGCTGGTGCTGCAATCGGAATAGGGGCTATATGGAAATTTCCATATGTTGCTGGTCAATTCGGTGGTGGAGCCTTCTTATTATTATTTATTATATTTACACTATTTATTGGATTACCAATGTTAATATCAGAGTTTATAATCGGGCGTTCTACGAGTAAAGAGGCGGTTGCGGCTTATGATTCTTTAGCGCCAAAATCACCTTGGAGAATAACTGGTAGACTTGGCGTAATCGGTTGTTTCTTATTATTATCGTTCTACAGTGTTGTAGGTGGTTGGATAACGATTTATACGGCACTAGGTTTAACGGGTAATCTTATTTCAGATGATGCAAACTATGGTAAAGTCTTCGAACAAATTATCGGACAACCTTTCACTGTATTGATTGGTGTATTTGTATTTATTTTAATGAATGTTATCGTATTGAACTTTGGAATTAAAAAAGGTATTGAACGAGCAAATAATATTTTAATGCCATTATTATTTATCTTTTTCATTATACTTGTTATAAGAGCGGTTACTTTAGAAGGTGCTTCTGAAGGGCTATCTTTCTTCTTTAGTTTTAATTTTGAAGATTTTTCAGCAGAAGGTGTCTTATATGCGCTTGGCCAATCATTCTTCTCATTAGCAGTAGGATTTTCATGCATGGTTACATATAGTTCTTATTTAAGTAAAAAGGAGAGTCTACCAACATCAGCTGCGTCAGTATCAGCGATGAATATTATAGTTTCAATATTAGCAGGTATGGCTATTTTCCCTGTTGTGTATGCATTTTCTTTAGAGCCAGCAGAAGGTCCAGGTTTATTATTTATAGTATTGCCTAATGTATTTAGCCAAATGGCATTTGGATCAATATTTTTAACTTTATTTTTACTATTGTTCTTATTTGCTACTTTGACTTCATCGTTCAGTCAGTTTGAAATTATTATTTCTGCTTTAGAAAAAGAAGGCAAAAGATCTAGAACAAAAATCGTATGGATACTTGGCTTACTTACATTTATTGCTTGTATACCTTCTTCGTTATCATATGATGTATTAGCAGATGTTTCTATATTTGGAAGATCTATATTCGATGCAACAGATTATTTAGTGAGTAATATATTACTTCCAATTGGATGTTTGCTTATTGCAGTATTCATCTCATTTAGGATGGACCAAGCAATTGTGAAAAAAGAATTTCAAATTGGTAATCAATTATCTCTAAAATGGTTCAAATTATGGAAATTCTTAATGAGATATATTATACCTATCATTATCATTATAGTATTTATATTCTCGCTTTAATTTTGTAATGACATCCATGAAAAGAGGTGCTAGAAATGGAATTTAAACAGTTAAAATATTTTGTGGAGATTGTCAGAAATGGTGGTATGACACAAGCTGCAGAACATTTATTTGTAGCACAATCAACAATAAGTAAAGCAGTTAAAAATCTTGAAAATGAATTTGAAGTCACACTTTTTGACCGTTCACAAAAACATATTAAACTGACGGATACGGGAGAAGTTTTTTATGAAAAAGCCGTAGAATTTTTAACACTATTTGATCACTTAACATTAGAACTTAATGATATTTTTGACGTTCAAAGAGGGCATATAAGATTAGGATTATCACCCATGATAAAAGTTGACCTCATAACAGATAGTCTTGAAAATTTTCATAAAAAATACTCAAACGTCACATATGAAGTTACTGAAGGTGGCGGTAAAGCCGTAGAATACTATATAAATAAAGATGAAGTAGACATTGGCGTGACGACATTGCCAGTAGACTCCTCAAAATATAATAGCGTCGCCTTGTATAAAGAAGAACTATTTTTAGTCGTAAACAAATTACATAAACTCGCACAGAGATCACAAGTTTCAATTAGTGAACTGAGAGAAGAAGAATTTGTATTATTTCATGACGATTATTACTTAAGAGATATGATTATAGAAAATTGTCGTAAAGAAGGATTTTATCCAAAAACCGTAGCCAAAATATCCCAGCTAACATTTATAAGCAATATGATAGAAAGAGGACTCGGGCTATCAATAGTACCTCGAAGTATAGCAGAACAAATGAGTGAAGATGTCAGAATGATTGAGCTGAAAGGTGAGAAAATATATTGGCACTTAGGCCTCATCTGGAAAAAAGGCGCTTACGTCAATCAAGTTACAAAAGAATGGATAGTATTTTTAAAAGACTACCTAGATAGGAAATAAGCATAAGGGACAAAATTCCGAGAAATGTCCGTAAGAGGTGTTGTAAGGGACAAAATTCTGAGAAATGTCCGTAAGAGGTAGTGTAAGGGACATAATTCCGAGAAATGTCCGTAAGAAGTAGTGTAAGGGACAAAATTCTGAGAAATGACCGTAAGAGGTGTTGTAAGGGACAAAATTCTGAGAAATGTCTGTAAGAGGTGCTGTCGCTAAGGAGCACAATTCGTAATTCTGCCAGTAAGATCACCATAAGAATGACAATCAAAATTTAAGAGAACCCCCGAAGTTAGACTTTTGCCTAACTTCGGGGGTTTTTATATCAAATCAGTTTGTTCATTACAATAACAGGCTATGTTTTAGACTAACTATTCCAAATCGGAATGTGTGTAATCGATAATATGTATTTTATTAATAGTTCGTATGGTCATATAATGATGTCTATAACGATTTATTAAAAGGGTTGTGTTTATATGGTGAAACTATTTATAAAGATATTATTTCAAGTGTCTTTGATATATATAATTACGCAAGTTGGGAAATGGCTACAAGAGATACTGCATATACCGATTGCAGGTAGCATTGTTGGTCTTGGGTTTCTGTTTTTCTTACTATTAACGGGTATTTTACCTGAGCATTGGATTGAGGTTGGAGCTAATAAATTAATCAATGTTATGATTCTATTTTTTGTACCTTCAATTGTAGGTGTAATGGATATCGCTGATCAAATTGGACTGAGTTACATTATTATGGTCATTTTATTGATTGTAAGTACGAGTTTAGTTGCATTGTCATCAGGTTATGTTTGTGAAAAGATTTTAAAGTTAAATAAAAAAGATAAGGAGAAAACAGCATGATTATAAAAACAATTACGATGATATTTTTAACACTAGCATGTTTTATAATCGCTAAGAAATTACAACTGAAGTATAAACATCCTCTTCTTAACCCAGCGCTCATTTCTTCTATCATGATTGTGAGTGTATTACTTATTCTAGGATTCAACTATAAGGACTATATGGTGGGTGGCTCTTGGATACATCAATTTTTAGATTGTTCTGTTGTGAGTTTAGCGTATCCTTTATATAAATATAGAAAATTAATTGTCGCAAACTTTAAGATTATTATAACGAGCGTATTAACAGGTATTATGGTTAATTTTATTGTTATTTATAGTGTGCTTTATGTAATGGGGTATCCTAGTTCGACTATTGTTACGATATTGCCTAGATCTATGACAGCAGCTGTTGGGATAGAGGTTTCTCATCAAATGGGTGGAACGGATACACTAACTGTCATGTTTATCATTGCGACTGGATTGATTGGCAGTATATTAGGTAATTTCTATATAAGTAAAGCTAGATTTAAAAGTGATTTAGCGAAAGGGTTAACTTATGGAAATGCTTCACATGCATTTGGAACAGCAAAAGCATTAGAGGCTAATATTGAAGCTGGAGCATTTAGTACAATAGGTATGATATTGACTGCAGTCTTAAGTGCAATTATGTTACCGGTCATGTACTTAATTACGACATATATTTAGAATGTGAAGTCATGGTGTGAAATTTCCATGACTTCTTTTTTTATTAACAAAACGACGTAATGAAAAATATTTTTATATAAATTTTTATTAACAAAACGACGTAATGAAAAATATTTTTATATAAATTTTTATTCATAAATTACGTATAAATATACTAAATGAAAGTAAAAAATATTTGTTTAGTTTGTTAAATTATAACTTAACACAATTGTTATAGCAATATTTCCAATCGCTAAAAATGCTTCGTTATATATATTTATTCATAAATAATCGTAATTACCTTTGTATGTAATTTGCATTTTTATTAAAAGTTCTATAGTGTCTTCAATGTGATTTAAATCATCGTGTTCATTAAAAGTGATTATATTGACGATGTACATTAATCGACAACGAGGAGTGTTCAGAAGTGAAGAAACATAAAGTAATGGACTGGTGGACATTTTACGGGACTGTAGCTGTATTGCTTATCGCAGTTATACCAATGATGGTTTTCCCGAAAGCTAGTCAAGAAGTGATAACAAGTATTAATGATATAATATCCAATACATTAGGTCCTTGGTATTTAACACTTGGTCTAATTGTTTTTGCGTTTGTATTATACATAGCGTTTGGTAAATATGGGAATGTAACTTTAGGTAAAGCAAGTGACAAACCTGAGTTCAATAATTTTAGTTGGATTTCTATGCTGTTTTGCGCAGGTATAGGTTCAGATATACTTTACTGGGGTGTAATTGAATGGGCATATTACTATCAAGTACCGCCATATGGTGCAAGTGGTATGACTGACGAAGCACTCCAATTTGCAACGATGTATGGCATGTTCCACTGGGGTCCAATTGCTTGGGCTATATATGTGTTACCAGCACTGCCTATTGGTTATTTAGTATTTGTTAAGAAAAAACCAATTTATAAAATTAGTCAGGCGTGTAGACCAATATTAAAAGGACAAACAGACAAATTACCAGGCAAAATTGTCGATATTTTATTTATTTTTGGTTTGCTCGGTGGTGCTGCTACATCTTTAGCACTTGGTGTGCCATTAATTTCAGCAGGTATTGAAAGGTTAACCGGACTAGATGGTGAAAATATGGTCATGAGAAGTGTAATCTTACTGATCATCACAGTTATATTTGCATTTAGTTCGTATACTGGCCTTAAAAAAGGCATACAAAAATTAAGTGATATTAATGTTTGGTTAACTTTCTTAATTTTAGGTATTGTACTTATTGTTGGTCCTACAGTATTTATAATGGAAACGACTGTTTCAGGGTTTGGTAATATGCTTAAAAACTTCTTCCAAATGGCTACTTGGTTAGAACCGTTTGGTGGAATTGGGAAAAGAGAAGAGACGAACTTCCCTCAAGATTGGACGATATTCTATTGGTCATGGTGGTTAGTATATGCACCATTTATAGGTCTGTTTATTGCAAGGATTTCTAAAGGACGTACTTTGAAAGAAGTTGTCTTAGGGACAATTATATATGGAACATTAGGTTGTGTATTGTTCTTCGGTATTTTTGGGAACTATGCAGTATTTCTACAAATTTCAGGCCAGTTTGATGTCATTCAATTCTTGAATCAGCATAGTGCAGAAACCACTATTATAGAAGTAATGCATCAATTACCGTTTCCAAAAGCGATGATTGTTTTATTCTTAATATCAGCATTCTTATATTTAGCTACTACATTTGATTCAGGCTCTTATATATTAGCAGCAGCAACTCAAAAGAAAGTGATCGATGAACCATTAAAAGCAAATCGTTTATTCTGGGCTTTCGCTTTATGTTTATTACCATTCTCCCTAATGTTGGTAGGTGGAGAACGAGCATTGGATGTATTGAAGACAGCTTCAATTTTAGCCAGTGTTCCCTTAACCATAATATTTGTTATGATGATGATTTCATTTATACGAACATTAAATGGTGATCGGATTAAATTAGAGGAACGTGCAGATAAACTAAAAGCAGTAGAAAGACGTTCATTAAGGATTGTTCAAGTAAGTGAGAAAAAAGAAGACGATAATTTATAGATTGAAAAAAATTCGTAATTCAGATGAATTACGAACTTTTTTTATTTGTAAAATTAACTGAAAATTAAAAAAGAAATGTTGACATCATATTTTGTATCGGGTATGCTAATGAGCATAATTTATTATTTCATAGTAATCCTATCTGCTTAAAATATTTTATCGTTTTTTAGGTAGTTTTTAGATAGAAAAGCTTTAGAAATAAACATAAGGAGGACGTTGTATATCATGACAGAAGTGTTGACTTATGAACGTTTTGACACAGATCCTTTTAAAGACATTAATATTGATGATGAAACTAAAGGTGCTTATCAAATCATAAAATGGGCCTATGAACATTATGGAGATTCTATAGTATATTCATGTAGTTTTGGTGCAGAAGGTATGATTTTGATAGATTTAATTTCAAAAGTTAAAAAAGATGCGAAAATCGTATTTTTAGATACGGATTTACATTTTCAAGAAACATATGACTTAATTGATCGTGTTAAAGAAAGATATCCTTCGTTGAATATCGAATTAAAAAAACCAGATCTAACATTAGAACAGCAAGCTGATCAATATGAACCAGCTTTGTGGACAAGTGATCCAAACCAATGTTGTTATATAAGAAAAATTAAACCTTTAGAAGAAGTACTTTCTGGTGCGACAGCTTGGGTTTCAGGATTGAGAAGAGAACAATCACCTAGTAGACAAAACACTGACTTTATTAATAAAGATGAAAGATTTAAATCTATTAAAGTTTGTCCTTTAATTTATTGGACATGGGATGATGTTTGGGCGTATATGGAACGCCATGATTTAACTTATAACGAATTGCATGATTTCAATTATCCAAGTATCGGATGTATACCTTGTACATCACAAGTTTCGTCTTCAGGGGATTCACGTGAAGGAAGATGGAATAATTTTAATAAAACTGAATGTGGTTTGCATACAGCAAATAGTAAGCCTAAATAAAGTATCTCATTAAAAGATTTTTTATAGTCTTTTTTTAAGTATAAAACATACTATTCCTATATGAATAGTAAAAATGAAAATAAAAATTGGACAGGATGAGGTGACATTTTTGGAATTAACAGTAACAAATAGCCCATTTAATCAAGAACAGTCAGAAAAGCTAAATCAAGTACTTTCAACACTTACTAAGGAGCAAAAGATTTGGTTTAGTGGTTACTTATCAGCGGCAGCTGCCCAAAGTAATGAACCAAGTGCATCAATAGTTGAAACAGCAGCACCAGTTAGTAATGAACCAAAACCAAAAACACGAGAAATCACAATATTGTTTGGTTCTGAAACAGGAAATGCTCAAGGATTAGCAGAAACATTAGAAAGTAAATTAAAAGAAAAAGATTTCAAAGTTAATCTTGCATGTATGGAAGATTTTAAACCGAAAGATTTAAAGAAAGTCGAAGATTTATTTATTATTACTGCAACTCATGGTGAAGGTGATCCACCAGATAATGCGATCACTTTCCATGAGTTTATACATAGTCGTAAGGCGCCTAAGTTAAATGACTTAAGGTATTCTGTCTTAGCTTTAGGAGATGAGTCTTATGAATTCTTCTGTCAAACTGGTAAAGATTTTGATAATAGACTAGAAGAACTTGGTGCAGAGAGATTACATTCAAGAGTCGATTGTGACTTAGACTTTGATGAACCAGCAGAAAAATGGATGGAAGGTATCTTGAATTCTATAGGTCATATATCAGGTCATGAATCAACTGAACCAGTTAAAGTTAACCCTGAAGATATATCTGCTACTCAAACGTATTCAAGATCTAATCCATATGAAGCTGAAATACTTGAAAACATCAATTTAAATGGTAGAGGTTCAAATAAGGAAGTGAGACATATCGAACTATCTTTAGAAGGTTTCACCGACTCCTTTGAACCAGGAGATTGCATTGGTATATTCCCTAAAAATGACCCTGAAGTAGTATCAGACTTAATTGAAACACTCGTTTGGAATCCAGATGAAAGTGTTCCTATAAATG
Source organism: Mammaliicoccus fleurettii (assembly GCF_003970575.1). GTDB lineage: Bacteria > Bacillota > Bacilli > Staphylococcales > Staphylococcaceae > Mammaliicoccus > Mammaliicoccus fleurettii. The sequence continues at coordinate 38,673 of NZ_RXWZ01000051.1, read as the reverse complement.
ATGCGGGTGATACATTAACGCTCCGTGATGCACTGACAAATCATTTTGAAATTATGAAACTTACAAAACCGATTGTTACAAAAGCAGCTAATATTTTTGGAAACGACGTGTTATCTGAAAAAGTTAAAAAAGACCGTTGGATATACGGTTATGTTGAAGGTCGCGATTTAATTGATTTAATTAATGACTTTCCACCAGAAGACTTACAACCAGATGCACTACATCAGATTTTACGAAAATTACCTGCTAGAGAATATTCAATTGCTAGTAGTTATCAAGCTACACCAGAAGAAGTACATCTTACAATTGGTGCCGTTCGATATCATGCAAATGAACGAGATAGAAACGGTGTTTGCTCAGTACAATTCGCTGAACGATTAGAACCTGGCGATACTGTACCAATTTATTTGAAAAAGAATCCAAACTTCAAGTTTCCTAAAACGAATGAAACACCTGTTATCATGATTGGTCCTGGTACAGGCGTAGCACCATTTAGATCTTATATTCAAGAAAAAGAAGAATTAGAACTTAATAATAAAGCATGGTTATTCTTTGGAGAACAACATTTTACAACAGACTTTTTATATCAAACAGAATGGCAAGGTTGGTTAAAAGATGGCGTGCTTGATAAATTGAGCGTGGCATTCTCTAGAGATTCTGAAGAGAAAGTGTATGTACAACATCGAATTGAAGAAAATAGTAAAGAATTTTATCAATGGATTCAAGAAGGCGCTGCTTTATATGTTTGTGGAGATGAAAAGTGCATGGCCAAAGATGTACATCAATCCATTTTGAATGTGATTCAAAAAGAAGGACATTATAACGAAGAAGAAGCAGAAGACTTTTTAACTCAAATGAAAAAAGACAGAAGATATCAAAGAGATATTTATTAAGAGGGGGGCATTATTGTGAGCACTCAAACTAATTTATCCGAAAAATTAGATGAAATGGAACACATTAAAAATAGAAGTAATTATTTAAGAGGAACAATTAAAGAAGGTTTATCTGATGAAATAACAGGAGCAATAGCAGAAGACGATACAAAATTGCTGAAATTCCACGGAAGTTATATGCAAGATGATAGAGATATCCGTGACGAGCGTCGTAAACAAAAGCTAGAACCTGCTTATAGTTTCATGATTAGAGTTAGAGTTCCAGGTGGTACAGCAACAGCTGATCAATGGCTTGCAATGGATGATATTTCTACAGAATATGCAAATGACACAATCAAATTAACAACGAGACAAGCATTTCAATTTCACGGAATTTTAAAAAGAAATTTAAAAAGCTCTATGCAAAGTATTCATCACGCAGTTATGGATTCTTTAGCTGCATGTGGTGACGTAAACAGAAATGTTATGTGTAACCCAAATCCATATCAATCAGGTGTACATAAAGAAGTTGATAAACTTGCAACAGATATTAGTGATCATTTATCACCACAAACCGGAGCGTATCATGAAATTTGGTTAGATGATGAGAAAATAGTTGATACTAAAGAAGAAGTAGAACCGATGTATGGTAAGACTTATTTGCCTAGAAAATTTAAAATCGGTATCGCTGTTCCACCTTCAAATGATATAGATGTTTATTCACAAGATATTGGACTCATTTCAATAATTGAAGATGACCAATTAGTTGGATTTAATGTCACTGTTGGCGGTGGAATGGGTATGAAACACGGTAATACGAAGACATACCCTCAAGTAGGTAGATTGCTTGGTTACTTCCCTAAAGAAGAAGCGATAGATGTTTGTGAGAAACTATTAACAATACAAAGAGACCACGGTAATAGAGAAGATAGAACAAATGCACGATTTAAATATACAGTTGACCGACTAGGTGTAGATTGGATTCGTGAAGAATTAAATACAAGATTAGGTTGGGAAATTGAAGAACCAAGACCATTCGATTTTAAACATAATGGAGATCGTTACGGGTGGACTGAAGGTAGTGGCAAATGGCATTTTACATTATTTATTCAAAATGGCCGTGTGAAAGATACACAAGACTACAAGTTAAAAACAGCTTTAAGAGAAATTGCTGAAATCCATACAGGAGATTTCCGTTTAACTCCGAACCAAAACTTAATTATTGCTAATGTAGCCAAAAGTAAAAAGGCTCAAATTCAAAAAATTATAGATAAATATGGTATTACAGATGGAGAAAATTATACAGGGCTTAGAAGAAATTCAATGGCATGTGTAGCCTTTCCAACTTGTGGTTTAGCAATGGCTGAATCAGAACGTTATTTACCTACACTTATTAATAAAATTGAAGGTCTTTTAGATGAAACAGGTTTAAATGAAGAAGAAATTACAATTCGTATGACAGGTTGTCCTAACGGTTGTGCAAGACCAGCTCTAGCTGAAATTGCATTTATCGGTAAAGCACCAGGTAAATACAACATGTATCTTGGTGGTGGATTCTCTGGAGACCGTCTAAATAAACTATATAAAGAAAATATAGGTGAAGATGAAATTTTAGAAAGTTTAAGACCAATTATTATTCAATATGGTAAAGAAAAAAATGATGGTGAACACTTTGGAGACTTTGTTATCCGTAAAGGCATTATAAAAGAAGTGCACTCAGGACAAGACTTTCATAGTTAAACAGAAAAGGGGTGGAAGCATGGGCAAAGTATTCTTAGTTGGTGCTGGACCAGGTGATCCAGATCTAATAACAGTTAAAGGTATTAAAGCAATTAAACAGTCCAATGTCATTCTATATGATCGACTTGTTAATAAAGCGTTACTTGAATATGCAACTGAAGATACAAAAATGATTTATTGTGGAAAAAGCCCTAAAAATCACTCATTAACGCAAGACGAAATTAATGAATTACTTGTGAAGTTATCTTTAGAAGGTCATACCGTAACACGATTAAAAGGTGGAGATCCATTTATATTTGGTCGTGGCGGTGAAGAAGCGGAAACATTAAAAAATTATGATATTCAATTTGAAGTAGTTCCTGGTATTACAGCTGGTGTTGCAGCACCAGCTTATGCCGGAATCCCTGTTACACATAGAGATTACAGCTCGTCGGTTGCTTTTATAACAGGCGTGATGAAGGATTCTATAGATGAAGACGAATATTGGAAACATTTAGCTTTAGGACCAGAAACACTTTGTATTTATATGGGCGTCAAAAAGCTACCAGAAATTAAAAGATTGTTAGTTAAACATGGTAGAAGTTCTGATACACCTGTTGCATTAATACATTGTGGCACATCAAATCATCAATTAACTGTAACTGGTACTTTGGATGATATTGTCACTAAATCAAAACATGTTAAAAATCCTGCAATGATTGTCATTGGAGAAGTCGTCAAACTAAGAGAAAAAATGAGTTGGTTTGAAGAAGTAGCGAACGAACAACAGGTTCCACAACTCATTTATTAATACTGGAGGGATACAATGATAGGCGTATTATATGTCAGTCATGGTAGCAGAATTAAAGAAGCAACAGAAGAAGCTATTACTTTTATAGACTCAGTTAAAAAGAAAATAGATATTCCTCTACAGGAGATTTGCTTCTTAGAGTTAGCACAACCAGATATTCAACAAGGTGTAAAAAAATTAATAGACAATGGTGCTACTGAAATTTCTGTTATACCCGTATTATTGCTCAGTGCAGGTCATTACTTTAAAGATATACCGAATGAAATTGATGAAATAAAGAAAAAACATCCTGAAGTTACATTTACTTATGGAAAGCCTTTAGGTGTTCAACCAAGATTATCAGCTATTCTGAATGAACGCATTCAAGAAACGAATATTTCAATCAAAAAAGACGCAAAACTACTTGTTGTAGGGAGAGGAAGTTATAACCCTCAAACTAAAATAGATATAACGGCTATTGGCAAAGCATTATATGAAACGACAGAATTTGAAAATGTAGAAGTTTGTTACTTAGCTGCGTGTGAGCCATCATTTGAAGATGCGTTACAAGTAGCATTACAAGCTGAACATTCACAAATATTCATAGCACCATATCTTTGGTTCACAGGCGTGTTAGAGCGTCACATAGAGAAAACAGCTAAAGAACATAATATGAACAGTGACATTATCGTTTGTAAACACTTAGGTCATCATCCTTCTATACAAGAAGCATTGAAAGACCGTGTTCTTGAAACGCTTACTACTGAAAAAGTTTGAATATATGAATAAAGGGTGATTTCTATTGGCATATGTTCCGCTCAATATTGATTTTACAGATAAGCAAGTCAAAGTTATCGGCGGTGGAAAAATAGCAAAACGAAGAGTGAAAGCCATACTTGAAAGCGATGCTGTGATTCACGTTATTAGCCCAGAACTCACAGAAGACTTATTTCAACTTTATCTTGATGAAAAAATAATATGGAAGAAAAAGATATTCGAATCATCAGATCTGGAAGATGCCGACTTTATTATATCTGCTACAAATCAACAAGAGGTAAACGATGTTATTAAAAAGTCAGCCCCGAAACATAGTCTTATAAATATGGTCAGTGATGCACAAGTCGGAAATGTTATATTTCCTGGGACATTAAAACGAGGGAAATTACAAATAAGCGTGACATCAACTGGTGCGAGTCCAAAGTTAGTAAGTAATATTTTGGATGATTTAGAGAAGCAATATCCTGTTGATTATGAAGAATACGTAGAATTTTTATTTGAAAGTCGCATAATTATTAAATCATTAAACCTAGAAAATACAGAAAAAAACCAATTGTTAGAATCTATATTATCTGATCAATATTTTGATAAAGATGAACAAAACAAATTAACAAATTGGTTAAGACGACAACCTAAAAAGAGAACAAGAGAGGAGTAGTATATGCGAAAACTAACAATATTTGCGATTGTAGGATTTTTAGCTCAATTAATTGATGGTTCTCTCGGGATGGGATTTGGTGCAACTTCTTCTTCATTATTATTAACATTTGGTGTTGCTCCAGCAATCGCATCAGCAACGATTCATTTTTCTGAAGTTGCAACAACAGCAGCATCTGGTATTTCTCATTTGAAATTTAAAAATGTAGATAAATCCATTATTTTAAAGCTGGCGTTACCTGGTGCCATCACAGGTTTTATTGGTGCAGGTGTACTCAGCAATCTACATAGTGATTTTATAAAACCTTTTATAGCAATATTTTTATTATCTATGGGCGTCTACATTATTTATCAGTTTGTTTTTAAAAAACAACAAAATAATAAACTGAATGGTGGAAAGTTATCAGGATTTATACTTGTTCCTCAAGGTGCTATAGCAGGATTTTTAGATGCAATTGGTGGAGGAGGCTGGGGACCAGTCAATACACCATTACTGTTATCTAGAAATCAAATAGAACCGAGATATGTTATAGGTACAGTTTCAGCGAGTGAATTTTTTGTAACAATTTCTACATCATTAGGATTTATCATTTTCCTTGGATGGAGTCAAATTAGCATATTATTAGTTGTGGCATTAGCATTTGGTGGCGTAGTTGCAGCACCATTTTCAGCTTGGTTAGTAAAGACTTTGCCAGTATATGTTCTAGCAGTACTTGTAGGCGGACTTATTATTTTTACAAATAGCAGTGTGTTATTAGGCAGTTTTGTAAGTAATGAAACAACAGTCTATATAGTTAAGATAGGAATTGTCGTTGCATGGTTAGGTCTCGTATTATTTACGCTTTACCAACATAATAAATTTCCTTTCAACATTCAAAATCAAAAATCAAAAGAAGTAGATCAAATAAATTAATAGGAGTGAATCAGAATGGTATCAGCAACTCAACAAATTAGCGAAACAATTAAGCCTCATGGTGGTGAATTGATCAACCGTCAAGTTACAGGTGAAGAAAGAGAACAATTAATTGAAGCAGCAGAGTCATTCTCTAAGTTAACTTTAAATCCTTGGAGTTTATCAGATTTAGAACTGATTGCAATAGGTGGATTCAGTCCATTAACAGGCTTTTTAGGTGAAAAAGATTACGTAAGTGTAGTGGAAAATATACGTCTAGAAAATGGGCTAGTTTGGAGCATTCCGATTACATTGCCTGTAACAGAAGAAGAAGCAAATAACTTTGAAATAGGTTCTAACATCGCGTTATATGGTGAAGATAATCATCTTTATGGTGTGTTAAAGCTTGAAGAGAAATATACGTACGATAAAGAAAAAGAAGCTCAAAATGTATATGGCACAACAGATGTAGGTCATCCAGGTGTTAAGCTTGTATATGAAAAAGGGAATGTATATCTTGGAGGACCTATTCAATTAGTAGATCGTCCTAAACACGATGAATTTAGTGATTTCCATTTAGACCCAAGTGAAACAAGAGCATTATTTAAAGATTTAGGATGGAAAACAGTTGTTGGATTCCAGACAAGAAATCCTGTTCATCGTGCACATGAATATATTCAAAAAATAGCACTTGAATCAGTAGACGGATTATTATTAAATCCACTCGTTGGTGAAACAAAATCTGACGATATTTCAGCAGAAATTAGAATGGAAAGTTATCAAGTCATTTTGAAACATTATTACCCTGAAGAAAGAACAAGACTTGTTATATATCCAGCAGCTATGAGATATGCGGGACCACGTGAAGCAATTTTGCATGCATTAGTACGTAAAAACTATGGCTGTACACACTTTATTGTCGGTCGTGATCACGCTGGAGTAGGCGATTATTATGGAACTTATGATGCACAAGAATTAATCTCACAATATGAAGATGAAATTGGCATTCAAATCTTTAAGTTTGAACATGCATTTTTCTGTACTGTTTGTGACAATATGACAACAGCTAAAACTTGTCCACATGATAAATCAAATCATGTCCACTTAAGCGGAACAAAAGTAAGAGAGAAATTGCGTAATGGAGAACAATTACCGAAAGAATTTTCAAGACCAGAAGTAGCAGATGTATTAATTAAAGGCTTGAAACAAAACTAATTTCTTGAGGAGTGAAACAATGAGCGCGTCAACAAATATTACATGGCATGATTCAGAAGTAACAAAAGAACAACGACAAAAAAGAAATGGTCATAAAAGTGTCGTTATTTGGTTTACAGGTTTATCAGGATCAGGTAAATCAACAATTTCAGTAGCATTAGAAAAAGCATTGTTTGAACAAAAAATAACATCATATCGTTTAGATGGAGATAATATACGTCACGGATTAAATCAAAATCTTGGATTCAGTCCAGAAGATAGAAAAGAAAATATTCGTCGTATAGGAGAAGTAGGTAAACTTATGGTAGATGCGGGTGTTGTAACAATGACAGCATTCATCTCACCATATAAAGAAGATCGAGACATCGTAAGAAACATTCTAGAAGACGGAGAGTTTATTGAAGTGTTCACAAAATGTAGCTTAGATGAATGTGAGTCAAGAGACCCTAAAGGTTTATATAAAAAAGCAAGAAGTGGTGAAATTAAAGAATTTACAGGCATTAATGCACCATATGAAGAACCATCTAATCCGGAAATTGTAATCGATACAGAACACGAAAGTATTGAAGAGTCAGTAAATAAAATCGTGTCATACTTAAAAGAAAATCAATATTTATAATAGGTAATATAAAAAGCAGAGAAAATTCTTAAATACTAAGAATTTTCTCTGCTTTTTTAGTTGAGTATAGATTTCAGATGAATCGCACGATAACTCAGAAGTCTTCGTGCGATTCGCCCGGATTACCCCAGATTATTCCAGATTTAAACAGTATCAAATTTCACTTAGGAAATAACTTCAATACTTTATTTATCTTCACGTTCTGGTATAGGGAAATATTTGTATATTTCTCCTGTTTTAATAGCGCTACTAATATTCGATAACCATTCGTAATAAACTTTGTAGTCTTCTAATTGTTTATATATGATAGTTGCTTCTTCTTTAGTATCTTCATCAACACCATCAGCTTCAATAACTTTTTTCAGTAATACTTCTGCATCTTTAACTGAATCCATATTAATAGATATTTCTCGATCCCATTTTCTTGAGAAGAAGTTATTAAAGAAAATAAAGAAGTCTTTCTCAGCTATAAAGTGTTGTTTTCTGCTACCTCTTGTAAATTGTTGTTTGACGATATCAAACTCCTGTAGTTTCTTAACACCAGCGCTCATACTCGGTTTACTCATTTGGAGTTGTTCGCGCATTTCATCAAGTGTCATACTACCTTCAAATACCATCGTGCCATATAAATTACCAACACTACGGTTAATACCATATAAATCCATCGTTTCTCCAATTCCATTTATAACGATGTCTTTAGCTTGGTCTAATTGTTTTTTGTAGTTATCTGAACGTACCACTACATACACCTCCAATAATTACTTTAATTGTACCATGAATTCTTTTAAATTGTAGTTGCTTTTCCCTTACTTGTCTATTTGTAATACCTGTATAAAGTTATGATTTTAATTTGATATTGAAGATTTGACGCCTTTTATATTTATATGCTAACATAAGTTTGTAAAGTTCGTTAAATAAAAATTTAACAAAGTTAACGGAGGTAATTTAAATGGAATATATAGATCGTTTATCAAGACGTCAATTTATTAATGGTGACTGGGTCGAAGCTTCAAACAAAGCGACTCGTGACATCGTTAATCCATATAATCAAGAAGTAGTGATTTCAGTCTCAGAAGGTACTAAAGAAGACGCTGAGCAAGCTGTATTGGCTGCAAGAAAGTCATTTGAATCAGGAGAATGGTCACACGAGACGAGCGAGAATAGAAGTCAAAAAGTTAGAGAAATAGCAGATTTAATAAAAGAACATAAAGAAGAGCTCGCGACTCTTGAAACGTTAGACACTGGTAAGACATTAGAAGAATCATTTGCAGATATGGATGATATTCATAATGTGTTTATGTATTTTGCTGGGTTAGCAGGAAATGATGGTGGAGAAATTATTGAATCACCTATTCCTAATTCAGAAAGTAAAATAGTTAAAGAACCTGTTGGTGTTGTAACTCAAATTACACCTTGGAATTATCCATTACTTCAAGCTTCATGGAAAATTGCTCCAGCTCTTGTAACGGGTTGTTCATTAGTTATGAAGCCAAGTGAAATTACACCGTTAACAACAATTCGTATATTTGAATTAATGGAACAAGTTGGTTTTCCAAATGGCGTGATTAACCTTGTACTTGGTAAAGGTTCAGAAGTTGGTGACGTATTATCATCTCATAAAGAAGTTGACCTTGTTTCATTTACTGGTGGTATTGAAACTGGTAAACACATTATGAAACGCGCAGCAGACAATGTAACGAACATTGCGCTTGAATTAGGTGGTAAAAATCCAAACATTATCTTTGATGATGCAGATTTAGAGTTAGCTGTTGATCAAGCATTAAACGGTGGATATTTCCACGCTGGTCAAGTTTGTTCAGCTGGTTCACGCATAATCGTACACAATGATATTAAAGCGCAATTTGAAGAAGCGTTAGTTGATAGAGTAAACAAAATTAAAATTGGTAATGGTTTTGATAAAGAAACTGAAATGGGTCCTCTAATTTCAGCAGAACATAGAGGAAAAGTTGAAAAATATATAGAAGTTGCTAAAGAAGAAGGGACAACAATTGCCGCTGGTGGTAAACGTCCAGAAAGAGCAGACTTACAAGATGGTTTCTTCTTTGAACCTACTGTTATTACAAACTGTGATACTTCAATGAGAATTGTTCAAGAAGAAGTGTTTGGTCCAGTTGTAACAATTGAAGGATTCTCTTCAGAACAAGAAGCAATCGAACTAGCTAATGATTCAATTTATGGATTAGCTGGAGGCATATTTACTCAAGATATAGGCAAAGCAAATAGAATCGCTAACAAATTGAAAATGGGTACGGTTTGGATTAATGATTTCCATCCTTATTTTGCACAAGCACCATGGGGTGGATATAAACAATCTGGTATCGGTAGAGAGCTAGGTAAAGAAGGATTAGAAGAATATATTATTTCTAAACACATTTATACAAATATACAACCTGAACCAGTGAATTGGTTTAGCAAATAAAAACAACAATGATTATTGAAAATATAGGAGGATATTAAAGCATGGAGAAATCTTATGATTATATAATTATCGGTGGCGGAAGTGCCGGTTCAGTATTAGGAAGTCGTTTAAGTGAAGATAAAGATAAAACAGTATTAGTATTAGAAGCTGGTAGAAGTGACTATGCTTGGGATTTGTTAATTCAAATGCCAGCAGCTCTTATGTATCCATCAGGTAATCGTTTCTATGACTGGAAATATGAAACAGATGGAGAACCTCATATGGGCGGTCGAAAAGTTGCACATACAAGAGGTAAAGTATTAGGTGGATCTAGTTCAATCAACGGAATGATTTATCAACGTGGTAACCCTATGGACTATGAAGGATGGGGAGAACCAGAAGGCATGGAAAGTTGGAAATTCGCTAATTGTTTACCATACTTCAAAAGATTAGAAAAAGCATATGGTGCAGATAAATCAGATCAATACCGTGGGCATAATGGTCCAATTAAATTAAGAAGAGGCCCAGCAACAAATCCATTGTTCCAAGCATTTTTTGAAGCGGGTGTAGAAGCAGGATTTAATAAAACACCTGATGTGAATGGATTTAGACAAGAAGGATTTGGACCATTTGATAGTCAAATTCATAACGGTAGAAGAATTTCAGCTTCACTTGCTTATTTAAGACCAGCTATGAAGCGTAAAAATTTAACAGTACAAACAAGAGCTTTTGTAACAGAAATTAATTACGAAGGTAGAAGAGCGACAGGCGTTACGTTTAAGAAAAATGGTAAGAAACATACTGTAGGAGCTGGAGAAGTTATTTTATCAGGTGGCGCATTCAATACACCACAACTACTACAACTTTCTGGCATCGGTGATTCAGAACATTTAAACTCACTAGGCATCGAAACGCGCGTACATTTACCAGGTGTAGGTGAAAACTTTGAAGACCATTTAGAAGTTTATGTTCAACATGCATCTTCTGTACCAGTTTCACAACAACCAAGTTTAAATAAATTTAAAATGCCTTTCATTGGTTTACAATGGATATTTGGACGTAAAGGACCAGCAGCAAGTAACCACTTTGAAGGTGGAGGATTTGTGAGATCAAACAACGAAGTAGATTATCCAAACTTAATGTTCCATTTCTTACCTCTTGCAGTACGTTATGACGGACAAAAAGCAGATACAAAACATGGTTTCCAAGTACATATTGGACCTATGTATTCTAACTCAAGAGGTAGTCTGAAGATTAAATCTAAAGACCCATTCGTAAAACCAAAATTCGTATTTAACTATTTATCAACAAAAGAAGACGAGCAAGAATGGATAGAAGCAATTAAAGTAGCAAGAAACATTCTAGCTCAACCGGCATTAGCACGATTTAATGACGGAGAAATATCACCAGGACCATCAGTACAAACAGATGAAGAAATTTTAGAATGGGTTAAGAAAGATGCAGAAACAGCATTACACCCATCATGTAGTGCTAAAATGGGACCCGCATCAGATCCAATGGCTGTTGTAGACCCATTAACAATGAAAGTACACGGTATGGAAAATCTACGAGTAGTAGACGCATCAGCAATGCCACGTACAACAAATGGTAATATCCACGCACCAGTATTGATGCTAGCAGAAAAAGCAGCAGATATTATAAGAGGAAAAAAACCATTAGAACCAGAAGAAATAGATTACTACAAACACGGCGTGCACAATAAAGACGCAGGTATAATGAAGTAGAATGAAATGATGGTTGGCTAAGACGTAATTGTCCTAGAAATTTAATAAGAGCAGAAATTCATTATTAAAATTGAATTTCTGCTCTTATTTTTTATGAAAATCATTTAAGTCCCCGGCTCTTTTCATTGAATGGTGTTAATTTTGAGTATGTCTTAGATTAATGATGGAGTTAATCAACAACTTGACCGAACTCATAGATTAACTTCCGACTTAATCTATGACTTATCTCATATTTTCAAAAAACCTTATTTATGACTTAGCTTATAATTGTTATTTATTTAAATGTCTATATAATGTCGCTCTACTAATGTTTGTCGCCTCTTTAATTTCTTCTAAAGTATACTTCTTAGAGTGATACATATCGATTGCGTTTTTTAAATTAATATCATTTCGCTTTGGTCTTCCTATAGTCTTACCTTCTGTTTTGGCTTTTGCGATACCTGACTTAGTTCTAAATTTAATCATATCGCTTTGAAACTGGTTTAGTAGATTTAAAAATTTATTAAAATTCATATGCTTATTTTGGCTAATCGTTACTTCAGCATTAATAATATAAATTTCTACATTCACTTCCTGGGCAATCGCAATTAATTCTTCTAATTGGTATGAGGTATCTGCAAGAATACACAAATCAGTTATGTATAATACATCCCCACTTTGTAATTTACTATAAAATAAAGTATTTAATTCTTTTCTTATTTCAGTTTGAGCATGAGATTCTTCAATAATTGTTAAAGAAAATTTGCTTAACTTTGAATGCTGTTCAGCAATCGTATCATGTAATTCAATGGGTCTAATATAACCGTAATTCATAAATTTCACCTCAATAGTTTCATAAATGTATACATATGAAACTTTTTTGTTTATAATAACTCTATTGAAAAAAATAGGAGTATGTATGATGTTAAAAACTTATATAGAAGAATGGTTTTCTAATCCAGGGAAAAATTTACTAGCAGGTATCGTTGTAGCACTAGCGCTTATACCTGAAGCCATTGCATTTTCTATAATTGCAGGTGTAGATCCAATGGTAGGATTGTATGCTGCTTTTATTATTGCTACGATAACTTCAATTGTAGGTGGTAGACCTGCTATGATATCTGGAGCTGCAGGAGCTGTTGCGCTTATTGTAACACCTTTAGTAAAAGAATATGGCGTCGATTATTTATTTGCAGCAACTATACTCATGGGTATTATACAGTTAATATTAGGTATTCTCAAAATTGGTAGACTCATGAAGTTCATACCACGTTCGGTAATGATAGGGTTTGTAAATGCATTAGCAATTATGATCTTTATGTCTCAACTTGAGCATATATTCGGTATTTCAATTAGTACATATATTTATATAGGTATTACATTACTAATTGTTTATATTGTACCAAGATATTTCAAACCAATCCCTGCACCACTAATTGCAATTGTTTTATTAACAACATTGTATATGATAACAGGTTCTGATGTAAGAACAGTTGGCGATTTAGGTACTATAACAAGAGCGTTTCCAAATTTCTTAATACCACAAGTTCCATTTAATTTAGAAACATTAACAATTATTTTGCCGTATTCTTTATCAATGGCAATTGTAGGTTTAGTAGAAAGTTTATTAACTGCTAAAATTGTTGATGAAGCAACAGATTCTCATAGTAATAAAAATAAAGAATCTAGAGGTCAAGGTATTGCCAATATTATCACAGGGCTATTTGGAGGAATGGGTGGCTGTGCTATGATTGGTCAATCCGTTATAAATGTAAAATCAGGTGCAACGAGTAGATTATCAACTTTTACTGCGGGTGTCTTTCTAATAATACTGATTTTATTATTAGGAGATGTAGTAGTACAAGTACCTGTGCCAATTTTAGCAGGTATAATGGTTATGGTATCTATTAGTACATTTGATTGGAAATCATTTAAATACGTTAAGCAAGCACCTAGAACGGATGCTGTAGTTATGATTCTGACCGTGATGATTGTGTTGTTTACACATAATTTGGCTATAGGCGTCATAGTCGGTGTAATATTTAGTTCTTTGTTCTTTGCTACTAAAATATCAAATGTTCATGTTCATCAGACAATAGAAAATAATTTATATAAATATGCATTCACCGGACAAATATTTTTTGTTTCAATCGATTCAATGATGAATCAGTTAGACTTCTCAATTGAAAATAGTCAAATCGAATTAGATTTTACACATGCTCATTTATGGGATGACTCAGCAGTAAATGCAATCGATTCAATGGTGAAGAAATTTGAAGATAAAAATAATACAGTATATGTTAAACAATTAAATACTGATAGCAGGAAAATTATTTCAGAATTAAGCCAACTAAATGAAAGACATTTAACATAAGAAAATAACATAAAAACCCGTATAAATTCATTATATAGTGAATTTATACGGGTTTTGTTTAAATATGAGTTATATATTTATTAATTTTTATTAATTTTTATTAATTTTTATTCACTGAAGCGTCATAGATAGAATCTACTGCGTCTTGTAATCCGCTATCAAATTCTTCTGATGATTGACCAGCGAATAAATCAGTTACTAATGCGCGTGAGAAACTTGCGATAAGTTCATCATTTTCTTTTAGTAATTCGTTTGCTTTTTCTCTAGAGTAACCGCCTGATAATGCTACGACACGAACTACGTTAGAGTGTTCGATCAATGATTTATATTGATTTGGTTTTGTTGGAATTGTTAATTTCAACATTACGTATTGATCATCATTTAATTTGTCTAATTCTTTAGCGATTTCTTCTTTTAAGATATCTTCAATTTCTTCTTTATCTTTAGCGTTAATGTTAACTTCAGGTTCAATAATTGGAACTAATCCTGCTTCGATGATTTGTTTACCAATTTCAAATTGTTGTTGAACGACTTTAGCGATAGCGTCTTTATTTGCTTCTAAAATATTTGAACGCATTTTAGTACCAAATACGTTGCGTTCTTTAGCGCGTTTTAATAATTCATCTAAACCTGGAATAACTTTCATTAATTGAACGCCATTTTCTTCTTCAGCAAGTCCTTTGTCGACTTTTAAGAAAGGTACAATACCTTTATCTGCTAAGTAGTTTGATGTGTATTTGCCTTCTACTTCACGGTCCATTGTTTGTTCAAATAAAATGGCACCTAATATTTTTTCTGGTGTAAAGGCTGGTGATGTAACGATACGTGTTCTCATTTCGTGAACAAGTGTAAACATTTCATCTTCATTGCTATATTGATCTTCTTCAATACCGTAATCTTTAAGAGCTTTCGGAGTACTACCACCACTTTGATCTAGTGCAGCTATAAAACCTTTACCATTTTTCATTTTTTCAAATTGTTCTTGGTTCATTTTTTCCACTCCTTTAGATATTCTTCACTTAATATTATGATGATTTTTAGTTTTTATGGCAAGTTATTCAACTTTTCAAACTGTATATCTAAAAAAATATGTCGAATTTAAGAAGATTCCACGAAGGTCATTTCATAATTAAGTAAGACGTTTTATGATGTAGGTTAGGGAGGATTCTCAATGAATAAAAAATCAGCAATATTATTAATTAGTGGCTTGGCAGTTCTTGCTATAGCAGTAGCATCATTATTATTATTCTCAACACAAAAAAGCACATACTACGGGTATATGGAGAACGGAACAACAGCAGAAAAAGTAGTGAGCGAGAAAAATAACGAAGTAACAGAAAACGTTAAACTGGAATCAACGAAAGACTTCAAACCTAAAAAAGGTGACTTCGTGAAACTGATTTCTAAAGACGATGGAAAAACATTTTATAAAAAAGATGTAGTAACTCATGACGACGTACCACACGGCTTAATGATGAAAATACATGATATGGAAATGTAATATAAAAAAAGCTACCAACAAATATAAAATTGTTGGTAGTTTTTTTAGTAACTGACTAGACTATAAAAAAGATTTTAATAAACTTAGTTATAAGAACTATTAAATGTAAATGGATTATAGTAATATTATATATAAATTATAAAATTATTAGGGGCTGATATTATATGATTATACGTAATAAAAAAGAATCCGATATAGAGTCTATAGCTAAAGTTCATTATGAATCTTGGGTAACTACATACAAGGGGATTGTTCCTGACAGTTATTTAGATAGTTTGTCCTTAGAGTCTTATATTGAAAAACATCATATGTTTAATGCACCATGTATTGTGGCGGAAGTCGATGGTAAAGTTGTTGGATTTCTAATGTATAGTAAAGATAAAGATGAAGACACGAGTAACAAATGTGGTGAAATTATGGTTATATACCTATTACAAGAATATCAGCATAAAGGTATCGGGACGCTTTTAATGAATGAAGCGGAAAAAAGAATGAAATCTGAATTTGATCAATTAAGCCTTTGGGTACTTGAAGATAATATTCCGACTGTTAAATTCTATGAGAAAATGGGATTTGAAAAAGACGGTAAGTATGAGCTTGAAGAACTAGGAAATGTTTTACGTGAAACGCGAATGATAAAGAATATATAGTGGGAAATAAATGAAAATTTGAAGCTGAGACAATTAATTTGTTCTCAGCTTCAAATTTATCTATATTCACACAGGTGGAGAAAAGTGTAGCTACGAAGCATATTAATTATTAGTTCAACTTTAATTTGAATCTAAAATTAATATTTTCAGAATAATGTTGAAAATATTATTTAAAATATGATTATTATTATTATACTAGGGTAACATATCAAGAAAGGAGGAATTAAATATGAGTAAAATTACAGATTCGTTTTTAAGTGCTTTAGATAGCGTTATTGGTTTTATACCAAACTTGATTAGTGCAATTATATTATTAATTGTTGCATGGCTTATCGCAGTCATAGTTAAAACAGTTATTGTGAAAGGTTTAAGTGCACTTGGTGTAGAAAAATGGCTAGAGAAAAAGGGGTTAACTGAATCAGGAAGTGGTAAATCAGAGTCTGAAGGATTAATTCAGACATTTGGTAAATTAGCTTACTTCATTATATTCTTGTTATTCTTACCATCAGTGTTTGATGCATTAAACATGACATCTGTATCAACACCTATTAAGAACATGATGGGCAGTGTATTAGACTTCTTACCTAGAATTATTGTTGCGATTGTAATATTAGTAATAGGTTTATTTATCGCAAAAGTATTAGGTACATTAGTTAAAAACTTACTAACTAATTTAAATGTTAGTAAATACAACCACTATGTAAACTTTGGTGAGAACAAAGAAAGTATTGATATTCCTTCAGCTGCAGGCTGGGTGATTTCAGCAATTATTGGATTATTCTTCGTTGTTGAATCATTAAATACAGTTAATTTAGAAGTATTAAATACAATTGGTGAAGCAATTATCGGTTACTTACCATTAGTAATTTCAGCAGCAATCATTTTACTAATTGGTTTTGTTGGTGGTAACTTATTATCTAAATTAATTAAGAAATCAACAGGTAACACATTCGTTTCAGAAATTGTTAAGTATTTAGTAATCATCGTTTCAGTATTTATGACTTTAGATCAATTAAACTTTGCTCAAAGTATTGTTAATGTAGCATTCTTACTTATCTTAGGTGCAGTAGCAGTAGCATTTGCTATCTCATTCGGTATCGGTGGTAAGTCATTTGCAGAAAAAACATTATCAAAAATTGAACGTAAAGCTGAATCAAAAGATAAATAATTAGCGTACAAAGTTAATATGTAAAATGATAAGAGGCTGAGACAATTAATTTGTCTCAGCCTCTATGTCTGGGTAGGACGATGAAAATAAAGTTTTTTGAAAAAATGAGATGAGTTGTAGATTAATAGAGTAGTTAATCGAAGAAATTGTGTATGTTGTAGATTAAATGAGTAGTTAATCTAAGAGATTGGGAATGTTGTAGATTAATTCAAGAGTTAATCGAAGAGATTGAGTATGTTGTAGATTAATAGAGTAGTTAATCTAAGAAATCCTCTAAATTAACATTAACACCATACAATAAGAGAGCTTGGGACACAAAAGTCTCAAGCTCTCTCATATTGTAATGTCTATTTATGTCTATCAACTAAGTGACAAATCTATATTGTAACGATACCCATTAGTATTGCTATGATTAGCAATAGGATTGAGAAGCCCCAAACCCAGAAGAATGCGTATTTAATATATTTACCCATACTTATTTCAGCAAGTCCAACAGCTAACCATACGGCTGGTGCGAATGGACTTACGAATGTTCCAATTACGTTACCAATCATTAATGAGAATGCTGTTGATTGTGAAGGAACTCCGAATTGACTTGCTGTTGATTCTACTATAGGTAAAATCGCAAAGTAATAAGCATCTGTACTTGTTAATAAGTCTAATGGTACACCTAGCGCACCTATTATAATGTGTAAGTACGGTCCAACGACTGTTGGAAGTACAGCGATTAATGATAAGGCGATTGAATCTAACATGCCTGTTTCATTTAATATTCCTAAGAATACACCTGCAGCTAATATTACTGCTGCCATCATCAATGCGTTAGGTGCGTGTGCACGAATTCTTTCCATTTGTTCATCTACATCATGGAAGTTCAATGGTAATGCAATAGCCACACCAAGCATAAATGCAAATTCAGGTGGAACTATATCTAGTAACATCATAGTAACGATGATAACTGTAAGTATTAAGTTTAACCAAAGTATGTAAGTATGTTTAGTCGCTTCACCTTTAACTGAAGCATTTTCTTCTTGATCTTTTTCATAGTTTGCAATAATTTTATCCATATCAACTTTTATGTTTTCTTCATCAGGAAATTCTTTTGAAATACGCTTTTTCTCACGTAATCCTAGATAAATTGAGAATAATATTGCTAGTACGATACCGATTAGTTGTAGTGGAATGACTTGATACCATAAATCATTAATATTATCGACTTTTAATACGGAAGCAGTTCTTGCCATTGGTCCGCCCCAAGGTACCATATTAATAATAGCGGCACTCAATGCCAATAGAAGAACTAATAAATAAGGACTCATTTTTAAAGCTCTATATAATGGTAATAAAGCAGGAATAGCTAATAAAAATGTTGTAGCACCAGCACCATCTAATTGTGCACATGTACCAATAATTGTCGTTACAATGGCAACGATGATGATATTTCCTCGAGTTAGTTTGATCATACCTCTAACGAATGGTCTAAATAAACCACTGTCTGAGATAATACCAAAGTAAATAATAGCAAAAATAAACATGATTGCTACGTTGAAAACTTGATCAATACCGGAATCTACGTATTTACGTATGTCTCCAAAACCATGGCCAATCACTAATGCTCCAATGACAGGTATTAAAATCATACCTACAACTGGACTAATCTTTTTCATAATTAACATTGCAACGATTGAAATAATAATAACTAATCCAACTATCGTCAGCAGTGTATTTGGTTCTTCCATATACATCCCCCTTGTAATATAGCGCTTACATATAACGTAATTTAAAAAGTTTTCTAAATCACATTTAAGTGAAATAGAAAACTTAATACATATTATATCATTTGAGATAATAAAAGAATATAATAATTCTTAAATTTACAGAATATTTTAACAATCAATTTCGAACCCTAAATCTTGTATCATATCGTAGTCTAATTGATTAGGTTGACCACCGGTAATTAAGTAATCACCCACAAAAATAGAGTTTGCGACCATGAGAGATAAAGATTGAAGACTTCTTAAATTAACTTCACGACCACCAGCGATTCGAATTTCTTTAGTAGGGTTAATCAATCTGAACATACACAATATTCTAATGCATTTCATAGGTGTTAAGTCATCCATACTTCCGAATTTCGTTCCTTTAATAGGATGTAAAAAATTCATAGGGATACTATCAGCGTCTAAGTCATTAAGTGTAAAAGCCATATCAATAATATCTTCATCAGATTCACCCATACCACAAATTACACCAGAACAAGGTGAAATGTTTTTGTCTTTCATTATATTTATCGTATTTACACGATCATCAAAACTATGTGTTGTTACGACTTCATCATGATAGTTAGCACTTGTATTAATATTATGGTTATAACGATCCACACCACAATTTTTTAGAGATTCAGCTTGTTCTTCATTAGTTAAACCAAGACAAGCACAAATTTTTAACTGAGGATGGTTTCTTTTAATTTCTTCTACAGAACTTGTAATATGAGATATTTCTTTATCACTAGGTCCACGACCACTCATCACAATGCAATATGTACCTATTTTATTGTCAGAAGCAACTTTAGCACCATCAACAATTTGGTTTTCTGGAATAAGCGCATAACGTTGAGACTTCTGTTTAACATCTCTTGATTGCCCACAATAACCACAGTCTTCAGGACAAATACCACTTTTAGCATTTAAAATCATATTTAATTTTACCTTCTTACCATAATAATGGTGACGCACTTTGTAAGCCTCATTCACAAGTTTTAAAGTATCGATTTCAGGATCTTGATATATATTTAACGCCTCATTAAAAGTTAAGTACTGTCCATTTATTATATTTGTGCCTAAATTCATTATGTTGTCCCCCTTTATGATTATTAATAGAATACTAATAATTACCACTATTGTAAACCATATTTTATATTAGGTTTACAATAGTGGTATAAATTACAAATAATGGTATGAAATTAGTATTCATAGTGCTAAAATATATATTGAAAGTTCTTAAATATATATAAAGTGAGGCTATCAAATGAAGAAAATAACATCAGCAATCCTGTTTTGTTGTTTAATAACGATACTTTCAGGATGTGGAAACAGTGAAGAAAAAGCATCAAGCTCAACTAATACAGAAGAACAAGCTAATAAAAAAGAAAATGCAAAATTACCAAGTACAGTATTCGAATCAAATAAAAATAAAGAAACTATTTCAAAGTCAGAAATACATAAAAGCATTCAAAAATACTTAGATACAAATGAACGTGTATATAGTGTTACATCTACAATTGAAGAAAAAGTTTGGGATGAAAAGCCTTTAACAAAGAAAGAGGCTGCCCAATTAGAAAAAGGGCAAGCACTATTAAAAAAGAATGATCAAAACTTTTCAGTTTATATAGAAAATAATAAACTTCCTGAAGGATATCAAAAAGAAACAAACAGAGTAAGTGAATACTTTACAGCTTACAATCAAACAATTGAACAATTAGGAAATAGCGTTCAAAAAATAGAAAAAGAAACAAAGAATGGGTCTATTTCAACTAAAGAAATAAAAGATATAATGCCTGAAAAAAGCAAAGTAAATGGAAGACAACAAGCAAAAATAGAAAAATTTCTAAAGAAAATAAATGTTAAATCAAACGCCTTTGAGATGTAACAATTTATGATGGAATAATTATATGAATTCCAACAATTGATACAAGTAAGTTAGCTATATACAAAAAAAGCATTTGCCTTAAGAGGCAAATGCTTTTTGTATATCGTCATTAATATTTAGTTTTCAAGTTTTCTTTTTCTGCATCTGTTATAAATGCGTGGTCTATTGCTTTAATATTTAGCTGCTTAATTTCATCTGTTGATATTAAATTGTGATTATATAATAGGGTATATTCATTATTTAAATTGGTGCTTGAAACGGTTCTATTATCTGTATTGATATTAAATGAAATGTTCTGTTCTATAAGTTTTCTTATGTTGAGTTCATCCAATGTCTGTATGGCTTTTGTTTGTAAGTTACTTGTTGGACAGATTTCTAGTAATACATTGTGATTTTTAATATATTCTAGTGCGGTATTGTCACTCGTAGCAGCTACGCCATGACCGATTCTTCTAGCGCCGAGTTCAATTCCTTCTATTATATTATGTATACATCCGCATTCACCTGCATGCAATGTTAAATGATTTCCTGACTTTATAGTATGCTGAATGGCTTCTTGAATGGTCTTAGTAGGGAATGCTTCTTCTGGGCCAGCGAAGTCATAACCGATAACATGACTATTGTCTTTATTTAGTTGATTAACTTCTGTAAAGAGGTCAATATTCGTTTTGTTTTCATGATGCCTCATTCCACATACAAGCATGTTCACTTTGATTGGATAAAGTGACTCTGCTTTTGTTGCGCCTATATTAACGGAGTCTAGTATTTCTTTAACGCTTAGTCCTCTATCTGTATGGAATAATGGAGCAAATCTGATTTCTATATATTTAATGTTGTCGTTATGTGCTTGTTGAGCTACATCTATAACAGCTTTTTCAATACTATCTTTTGTTTGTAATACTTTTAAAATTGTATCGAAAGATTTTAAGTATTCATCAAGACTGTCACATGTTTGATCAACTTGAATATCTTCTATATTAATATGTATTTGCTGTTCTTGTGCTAATTGTTGGATAAGTTCTATGCTCACAGATCCATCTAGATGGCAGTGTAATTCAGTCTTGGGGATATTATTTATTGGAGTCATTGATAATTATCCTTTCTATTTTTATTTGTATTAATGTTTAATTGTAAACATAGTAGTATATTATAAACAAATTCAGATAAAACTGATAGTATTTAGAGAAATTGTGTAAATTTTGTGATTAAACTAATAAATTTATTTGTTATTTGATTAATAATAGTTGGAATGTAGATATTAAAAATGCTATATTAATAAAATATTTAAAAAAATGTTTATTGAAAATTCAATATATACATATTAAGAAGGCGCAAAAATGAATAATAACTTAAAAAGAGAATTAACATCAAGACAAATGCAGATGATTGCTATTGGAGGAACAATTGGCGTAGGTTTATTTATGGGTGCTTCTAGTACAATTAAATGGACAGGCCCTTCAGTTCTACTTGCATATGCAATTGCAGGTGTATTTGTATTCCTCATTATGAGAGCCTTAGGTGAAATGGTCTATGTTTACCCAGATACTGGTTCTTTTGCTAAATTTGCTAATGATTACATACATCCTTCATTTTCATTTGTAACAGCTGGAAGTAGTATATTCAACTGGATTATTGTCGGTATGAGTGAAGTAATTGCAGTTGGGTCATATTTTAAATTTTGGTGGCCAGATTTACCAGAATGGATACCTGGTTTAGCTGTAGTTGTTATTTTACTATCAGCAAACTTAGTTTCTGTTAAATGGTTTGGAGAATTTGAATTTTGGTTTGCAGCTATAAAAGTCGTCACTATTATTTTAATGATTATTGCAGGATTAGGATTGATACTATTTGGTATCGGCAATAACTTTAATCCAATTGGAATTAGTCATTTATGGGATCATGGTGGGTTCTTTACCGGTGGAATAAGTGGTTTCTTCTTTGCATTATCTATCGTATTCGGATCATACATAGGAATCGAGTTAATTGGTATTACTGCAGGCGAAACGAAAGATCCTCAGAAAAATATCGTTAAAGCAATTAATGGTGTTGTTTGGAGAATATTAATATTCTATATCGGTTCAATCTTTATTATCGTAACAGTATATCCTTGGGACGAAGTGAATCATATTGGTTCACCATTCGTTGCGACATTTGCAAAAGTAGGTATTACTGCTGCAGCTACTATTATTAATTTTGTCGTAATTACAGCAGCAATGTCAGGTTGTAACTCGGGTATATTTAGTACAAGTCGTATGCTTTATACGTTATCAAAACAAAAACAAATATCCCAAATATTTTATAAGACAAATAAAAATGGTGTCCCACATATCGCAGTTATTGCTGTTTCAATAGGTATTTTCTTAGGTATTATATTAAATATTGTCTTACCTTTAATATTAGGAAAAGATACTGACATATTCGTCTATGTATTCAGTGCAGGTGTCTTACCAGGCATGGTACCTTGGTTTGCAATATTAATTAGTCATATCAATTTTAGAAAAAGAGAACAAATCAAAGACCATCCCTTTAAAATGCCATTCGCACCAGTAAGTAATATTATAACGATTATCATGCTAATTGCCGTTGTCATTGGGATGTTATTTAATTCAGAAACAAGAGTTTCCGTGATTATTGGTATAATATTTATCTTTAGTATTAGTTTATACGCATTTATCAAAAAACCTTAATAAAATTATAAATAGGGCCAAGACAAACTAATTGTCTCGGCCCCTATTTTTATATTTTGAAATTTAATGTAATCAATCTTTAAAAGGCACTGGTAAGTCTTCGGGTTGTCTGAAGTCAGACAGAAAGGTGTCTGTATTTTAATAGAAAGATAGTTAATTGAAGAGAAAAAACTACCAAATTTGTCTCTGACTTAGTTGGCAGTCTTTTTAATACGTTTTTATTCAACTGGTTTTATAGATTTAACATTTTTAAAGCCACTTTTCTTACTTGCTAAGTGTTCCATAATATCGTGCCAGTCTGTACCTGCTTCTTCAAATGTTTGTTGTAATAGTTCGTTTTGTGCTTTGTTTAAAGTATGAACGAGTTCACTGCCTTCTTTAGTTGGATACAGTTGTTTTACTCTTCTATCGTTATCTGAATCTACATATCTGATTAAACCTTTTTCTTTTAGTTTCTTGAGTGATGCGTGTGATGCTTGTTTTGAGATTTCTAATGTATCTAATAAATCTTTCATAGTGATACCTGGCATTTGATCTATAAAGAATAAGAATCTATGGTGCTGTCTGCTCATGCCGTGATTTTTTATAATATCATCAGCTGTATTTATAAATGTTTTGTATGCGAAGTAAAAAAGCATATGGTCATAATTATTTTTATTATCCATTGTGTCGACTCCTTTTCATCTATTATAAAGGATAGGATTAAAAAATTCATTTTTAGGTCAATGAAGTTGACTTAATTTATTAGTAAGCATATAATAATTGTTAAGGATATTATTAAACATTTGATAATGAATTTAGGTGTTATTTTTTTACGCTAATAGGTCAAGTTTATTGACCTAAATAACTGCTATATATAGAAAAGGGGACAAGGTTATGAAAAAACGTGTTGGGGAATATTTAATGGATGCATTAAGCACTGTTGGAGTTGAAAAGGTATTTGGGGTACCTGGAGATTTTAATTTAGCATTTTTAGATGACATTGTTAGCAGAGATGATATGGAGTGGGTTGGTAATACTAACGAGTTAAATGCAAGTTATGCTGCTGATGGATATGCAAGAATGAATGGTATAAGTGCAATGGTTACGACATTTGGTGTTGGAGAATTAAGTGCAGTAAATGGGATTGCTGGATCTTATGCAGAACGCGTACCGGTTGTGGCTATTACTGGTGCACCAACGACAGTTGTTGAAGAAGCAGGAAAATATGTTCATCACTCATTAGGTGAAGGTAAGTTTGATAACTACCGAAAAATGTTCAAAGAAATTACTACTGCTCAAGGTTATATTACTGTTGAAAATGCTCAAACTGAAATACCAAGATTAATTAATGCAGCAATTGCTGAAAAAAGACCAGTTCATCTTCATTTACCAATTGATGTCGCACAGTCTGAAATAGATGTAGTAGAAGCATTTAAACCAGCTGAAGCAGTGAAACAAGATGTATCTAAATATATAGAAATGATCGAACAAAAATTAAAAACAGCTAAACAACCTGTCATCATTACAGGTCACGAAATTAATAGCTTTAAATTACACGATAAATTAGAACAATTTGTACAACAAACTGAAATACCAGTAGCTCAATTATCTTTAGGTAAAGGTGCTTTTAATGAAGAAAGTCCATATTATATGGGTATTTATGATGGGAGCATTGCTGAAGAAAACATTAGAAATTATGTAGATAACAGTGATGCGATTTTAAATATAGGTGCTAAATTAACAGACTCAGCGACTGCTGGATATTCATATGGTTTTGATATTGATGATGTTGTTATGATTAATCATCAAGACTTCAAATTGAATGATACTGTAGCATCAGAATTTACATTATCTAATCTTGTAAATGGTTTACTTAATATTGAGTATAAGAATGATGCGAATTTCCCGGAAAATATTCGTGAGGAAAAAGGGCAATATACACCTAATAATGAACCATTAACACAAGAAACGTATTTTAAAATGATGCAAGACTTTATTGGTCTAGACGACATCATATTAGCAGAACAAGGAACTTCATTCTTCGGTGCGTACGATTTGAATCTATATAAAGATAATACATTTATTGGCCAACCATTATGGGGTTCAATCGGGTTTACATTACCAGCAACGATTGGAACGCAAATGTCTAATTTATATAGAAGAAACATCTTATTAATTGGAGATGGTTCATTACAACTAACTGCACAAGATATTTCAACTATGATTAGAGAAGACCTTAAACCTGTTATTTTTGTAATTAATAACGACGGATATACAGTAGAACGTAAAATCCACGGCGAACACCAACCATATAACGATATTCAAATGTGGGATTACAAATTATTGCCAGTAGTGTTTGGTGGTAAAGATAAAGTAGCAATACATGACGTAGAAACATCCGCAGATTTGGAAAATGTATTCTTACAGATTAACAATGAACCAAATCAAATGCATTTCATCGAAGTAAAAATGACTGCTTCAGACGCACCAGAAAAACTAGACGCAATCGGAAAAGCATTCTCAAAACAAAATAGTTAATACAAACCCCCCCTAAACCATGGATTAGGGGGGGTACTTTTATGTGAAGAGAATTGAGATGGCAGTATAGACGAGAAGAAGTGCCATTATAATATTAAAAGCTAATTCATGTTCATTGATAAACTTTTTAAATATTGAACCAAAGACACTCCAACTGAAAGAGGAAAGGAACCCGATCAGTGCTAAATATGTAATTAAGATAATTTGGACGGAGAAATGTTCAAAGTTCGGTGTTATAAATGCAGCAACAACACTTAATGCATAAATCACACCTTTAGGATTTATGAACTGTAACAACATACCAAATTTAATATTATTGTATCTGCTACTAAACGATTGAGCGTCAGTACCTTTGCTTGTTCCAATTTTGTATGCTAAATAAAGTAAATAAATTGCCCCGAAAATTTTCATATATAGTTGTACTTTTGGGAAGACGTGATATAAAGCATTACTAAAGAAATTTGAAACGAGAAGTAATAGAAAGAATCCTAGTGCAACACCAATACAAAATTTTATTGTACCTCGTAGACCAGTTTGTTTAGAATAATATAAAGACATAATGTTATTTGGTCCAGGCGTGAAGCTCGAAACTATAGCATAAATTGTCATAGATAAAAATGTCATATAAAACTCCCTTTCAAGGATAACTATTGAGTGTATTGTATCTTTAGATGGATGTATTGTAAATGCTCGATTGGTAGCATATCATTTAGATGAAATAAAATGGTTAAATAGTACCGACGTAATAGATAGTGAAACTTTAGTATTTTAGTTTATCTTTTCTTGGGTATTCTCTATAATAATTGTAAAGAAATTCGGAGGTGCATCGATGAACAGTCAAACATATTTATTAGCTCTTAAAAATCGTATTATTCAGGATAGACTTGATGAAGATACAAGAAATTATATTAAAGGTTTGGAGGGAGAAATTTTCATTAAACGTATTCTAGATGAATATCCTGATCTTCATTATTTATATGATTTTCACATAAGCCACAAAAACCGTGTTCAAATTGATTTTTTAATTGTAACGGACGATGCTATATGTCACTTTGAGGTTAAACATTATTCTGGAGATTATACTATTAAAGATGAACAGCTTATAAACAGATTTGGAAATATGTTTTATACCCCTTTTCAGCAATTACGGCGAGCCAATCATGAATTAAATTACTTAATATCCCACATGAATATTCACAAACCCTTGCATTCTTATCTTATTTTTACAAACCACAAATTCACTTTAAAAGGTACCATACCTAATCATTTCAATATCTTATTACCAACAGAATTACATAAACTTAAATATATACTCAAAAATAAAAATTCTTTAGAAAATGAAAATATCTTACATATGTTTCAACGAGAGCATAGCGACTTTTCACATATTTATAAGAATGTTAAAAAAGTCCCAATGTCTTGTTTAAGACCAGGTTTGAAATGCCCGAAATGTAAGAGATTGAATACGATTGAAATAGAAGACCACAAGAAATACTTGAAATGTAGATTATGTGATTTCAAAGATATACGACAAAATGTCTATTTATTTAATTTGTTAGAACTCTATTTGTGTAAAGGGGAAGCATTTATTTTATCAGAAGCCCAAGAGTGGTGTGGAGCAGGGAATAGATATACTATAAGAAGAGTATGTGATAAGTATTTTAGTAGTACAAAAAAGAATCCAAAAAGATATTATAAAACCCAAAAAAATAGATAAGATAGTCATTGAACATTGCAAGATGAGTCTGACTAGCAACATTGGGACCCTGAACATTGCAAGATGAGTCTGACTAGCAACATTGGGAGCTGAAGTCGAACATTAAAAACAGGGGCGCGCATGGCGTGCCCCTGTTTTTTCTTAAGGTATTATTAATTTATGGTCATGTTTATTTATGGATGAAAGATTACTTTGTCGTAATGTTGCTTTCTATTTACTAAGTTATAAAATGTTTCTGGTCCTTTTTCTAAATCGAGTCTATCTGAAATGATGGGATCTACATTGATTTCTCCAGTGGACATATAGTGTAATGTTGCTGTCCATTCTTCTCCTGGGAAGGGTGCGGATAGACCGTTCCATGATCCTATTACGTTTAGTTCGTTTCGTAATATTTTCTCAAAGTGTTGTCGTTTAATTTCTATATCAGAATAAGGGATGCCTAATAATAAGACTTCTCCACCTTTAGTTGGTAAGGTTAATACTTGTCCTATTGTGAATGGAGATCCTGCTGATTCTACGGCAACATCTATTTTATCTGGTATAGCTGAGATAGCGTCATCTAAGTTTTCTTTTTTTGAATTGATTGTATAATCTGCTCCTAGTTCTTTTGCAATGTCTAGTTTATGATTATCGATATCTATGGCTATGATTTTTGCAGCACCGAATATTTTCGCCCATTGTATAGCTAGTAAGCCTATACTACCACATCCCATAATTGCTACTGTTGCACCAGGTTTCATACGTGTACGATAGAATCCGTGTGCGACAACTGCAGACGGTTCAACCATTGCTGCAGTATCTAAATCTACATTATCTGGGAGTTTTAGTACATTACTAGCTGGCAATTTAACATACTCTGCGAAACAACCTGGTTCATATGAGCCTATTACATATAAATTTTCACATCTGGAATATTCGCCTTTTTCACAGTAATGACATTTATGACAGACGATAGCGGGACAACCTGTTACAGTATCTCCTATATTTAAGTCTGTGACATCATTGCCTATTTGTTCAACTACACCAGAAAATTCATGACCAAATGTCATACCTTCTTTATATGGTCCAAGCTTTTTATAGCGTGATGTATCTGACCCACATATGCCGGTTGCTTTAACTTTAATAATGACATCATCAGGTGATTCAAGTTCTGGCTTTGTTGTTTCTTCAAATCTTAAATCTTCAATATCGTATAAATTTAGGGCTTTCAATAATGATATCCTCCCCTCTATTCTTACTTGTTATGATGTTTGTTCTGAAGTGACTTTCTTTTTCTTGAAAAGTTTTGCTCCAAAATAACTTACAAAAACAGCACTATTACAAAATAATAAGTTATCCATATAGAATCCTGTAATACGTCTCATCGGTCCAAGCATAAAATCTAACATGTGTTCTACCATAATCAACATTCTCCTTTTTTATCTATAAAAGATAATTTATTTATTCGATAGGGCGTAGTAATACTTTGATCCCTTCGCCACCTTTAATGTGATTGTAACCTTCATCCCACTCTGTAATATCAAGTTCAGCTGTAACAAGCGCTTCTGCATCAACTTGACCTGTACTCATGAGTTGTAACGATGGTTCCCAATCGGCAGGTTTCTGACTTCTACTACCGACAACTCTAATTTCTTTTTGAACGATTTTTTCTAAATCAAAAGGAATTTCAGCATCCTTAAAAATACCTACTTGAACATATCGTCCTTTTTTACGTAATAAATCAAGTCCTTGTTTGGCTGCGGGTACTGCACCTGAACATTCTAATACAACGTCTGCACCATAGTTATTCGTTATGTTGTTTACATATTCTTTTAAATCTGTATGTTGAATGTTTACTACATGATCTAAATTAAGTTCTTCAGCTTTATTTAAACGTGCTTTATCATTATCTAATCCAGTAATAACAACTTTACCGCCTTTACTTTTAACCACTTGTGCTACAAGTAATCCGATTGGTCCAGGACCCATGACTACAACAGTATCACCTTGATTAATATCAATTTTTGATACAGCATGGTGTGCACATGCTAAAGGTTCAGTCATAGAAGCAGCTTTATAAGATACGTTATCTGGTAATTTATGAACACTTGCAGCTCTTGCAACAAGATATTGAGTAAATCCACCATTTTGTTGCGTACCTAAACCTTTTCGATGATTGCATAAGTTATAATCACCTGTTTGACAATATTCACATTCTCCACAAATGTAATAAGTAGTTTCAGAAGTAACGCGATCACCAATTTCGAAATCTTGAACATTTTCTCCAATAGTCACGATTTCACCTGAGAACTCATGGCCAAGCGTTACTGGAAAGTTAACATTATAGTGTCCTTCATAAGTGTGAACATCAGTACCACAAATACCTGCGTAATGAACTTTTATTTTCACTTCGTTTTCTTCTGGTTCTGGAATTTCTCTATCTAACACTTCTAAGTTGCCAAATCCTGGTGCTGTTTTTACTAATGCTTTCATGTAATGTCATCCCCTTAATGTTAGTTGAACAAATCAAAGAACTTGAAGAT
This sequence comes from Mammaliicoccus fleurettii, assembly GCF_003970575.1. Taxonomy (GTDB): domain Bacteria; phylum Bacillota; class Bacilli; order Staphylococcales; family Staphylococcaceae; genus Mammaliicoccus; species Mammaliicoccus fleurettii. The sequence goes on along the minus strand of NZ_RXWZ01000051.1, from coordinate 8,202 downwards.
AATATAGTTTAAGATGTTACCACCTTGGTCAAGACTTGAGATTTGTGATGATCCTGATGGCATTTTAACGTTAGTACCGTCAGCCATACTTGTGAAAATAGGTGCTACATCAGTTGCAATGTATAGTGAGATAGCAATCATAATTGTACCTACAATAACAGAGTGAATGATGTTACCACGTGCTGCTCCTACTATGAATGCTACGATAAACGGAATAGTTGCTAAGTCACCAAAAGGTAATACTTGGTTACCTGGTAAAATAACTGCTAATAACACAGTGATTGGAACTAAGATTAATGCTGTTGAAATAACTGCAGGGTGTCCTAAAGCTACAGCAGCATCTAAACCAATGTAAATTTCGCGGTCTCCGAAACGTTTGTTTAACCAAGTACGTGCTGATTCAGATACAGGCATTAAACCTTCCATAAGAATCTTAACCATACGAGGCATTAATACCATAACTGCCGCCATAGACATACCTAAGTTGATAACATCTCCAGCATTGTATCCAGCTAATAAACCGATAGCTAAACCAAGTACAAGACCTACGAAGATAGATTCACCAAAAGCACCAAATCTTTTTTGAATAGTGTCTGGATCAGCGTTTAATTTGTTGATACCAGGGATTTTTTGAAGTCCTTTAACTAAGAAAATACCAGGTACATAAGAAATCGTACTACCAGTTGCAATTGATACGCCTGGTAAATCATAGAATTTGCTCATCATTGGAGCAGTCCAGTCAGCTACTTTTAAGCAGACGATTTGGAATAATGCAGCAGCAACTAGTGACTGCCAAATGCTACCAGATATTGCATAAACCATAGCACCACAGAATGTATAGTGCCAGAAGTTCCAAATATCAACGTTCATCGTTCTAGTCGTCTTAGTTAACAACATAATGACATTAATTACGATACCTAATGGAATAATAAATGCTGCTATAACAGAAGCCCATGCAATTGAAGAAGTTGCTGGCCAACCTACATCAATCACGTTTAAGCTAACCCCTAAGTTTTTAACCATTGCTTGTGCAGCAGGTCCTAAGTTGTTAACAAGTAAATCAATTACTAAGAAAATACCTACGAAGGCAACACCAATCGTTAAACCAGATCTAAATGCTGCACCGACTTTTTGTCTGAAGAATAATCCTAATAAGAATATGACAATCGGTAAAATAACCGTTGCACCTAAATCAAGAAAAGCTTGAATAAAATTTACGAAACCATTCATTCTCTACACCATCCTCTTTTTTAAAAGAATGAGGATGAAATATCATGATTCTTATTTCAACCTCATGCTAGATTTTAAATTTAGTTGTTTTAACTTTGTAATACTTCTAGAATTTCTTTTTTCGTATCTTCAATTCCGATACCAGTTAAGAAGTTACGAGCATTAATTACTGGGAAATCGTATTGTTTTTGAGTCATTGCTGTTGTAACTAATAAATCAGCTGTATCAACATAAGGACCGACTTCAGTGATTTTAATTTGTTTTATATCTAATTTAATGTTGTGTTCTTTAGCCATTTCCTCGATTGCGTTATTTACCACTGTTGATGTTGCAATTCCTGCTCCACATGCTACTAATACTTGTTTCATAATAATTTCCTCCTAATTTGAGTCGATATAAGAATCAACTCTTCCATTTAATTTTTTATGCTTCACTTAGTTCTTTGTCTATTGCATCTACAATTGATTGTTTATCTTTTGCGTTAACAATGAATGATAGTAATTGATCGTTTTGGAAAATGCCCATTAATTTTTGCAATAATGAAAGTTGAGCATCTTCTTTATCCATTGCTAACATGAAAATTAACTTAACATCTGTTGTTTCTTCCAACTCTCCCATAATGACAAATGGAACTGTTTCTTTTAGAACTGCAATACCTATTGATTTTGATTCGACATGTTGTATATCGGTATGCGGGATTGCAACGGAACAATATACAGTTGGTAAACCAGTTGCAAATGATTTTTCTCTTTCAATAACAGCGTCTTTGTAGGTATCTTTGACATAACCGTTTTGGTGCATGACCTCTGATAACTTACTCAATGCTTCCACATTTGTCGTTGCCTCTAAATCAAGAATGACGTTTGAGACATCGATTTTTAAATCTTGCATTTTATGCAACCCCTTTGATTTAATCTATTTTTGAAAAATGTTGAATGATTTCTAATATATCTTTTTTTGAATCTGCCTTAACAATTTGTTGAATTGCATCATTATCTTGAGACATATCTCTCAATTGGAGTAGTGGTCTCAAATGCTTAAATTTGTCTGTTGCAGCTATCACTACAAAAATTTGAACTTTGAATCCAGTACTTAACTCAAGAGGTTCTTCCAATACCAACATACTCATAGATGTTCTATGAACGACTTGGTCTCCTTCTGCATGAGGGATTGCGATGTTTTGGTTGATAACCATATAAGTATCATCGAAAGCTTTATGCATTTTATCTATATATTGAGAATCAATATATTTCATTTTGACAAGCGGTTCGGCTGTTAAGCGAATGGCTTCTTCGACATCAACAACACTATGAACAAAACGGATATGATTCGTTGGTAACAGATCTTGTAAATTCAAAGTACTATTGATCGATAATGTTGATGCCTTCACAGAGGAATAAGCATACGTATCTTCAAATTGTTCTTTAACTTTTTTGGAAAGTTCAGATTCATTATGAACTGTTGCATGCTCTCTGATAATTGACAGCATTTTTTCTACTTGTATATCAGTTTCTATTGTGTTGTTTAATTGTCCAAACACATGCTGACGTAATTCGTGTTTTTCTTGAGCAGTTAATATTGTTTTAGTGATGTATAATCGTTTATTCGTCATGATATGTATTGGAGAAAATACAATGTCAAAATCTAACTCATATTGATTAAAATCACGTAACGACAAAGCATCTAGAAATATGAATTCTGGAAATACACTACGTAATTCTTGTAGCATCAGCTGTGAAATGGAAGTACCTTGTGTGCAAACTACCACTGCTTTTACTTTTTGTTCGATTTCTTCGTCTTGGCTTCTTAAACTGCCTCCAATTAAAATGGTTAAATAAGCAATTTCATTTTCTGGCAATGAGTGACCGAAAAACTTTTCTAAAGGTTTAGATGATAATTTTACGAGATGAAAGAGTTCTTTATAATCTTCTTTCAATGAATTTTCTAAACCATCTATATCAGACAATTCATATCTAATACGATAAAAAGCTGGTTCCATATGAAGCATCAGTTGATTCATTAAAGATTCTCTATCAGTAAAATTAATAAAAGTAATTTTTTCAAATTGTTCAATCATTTCTTCGAGTGCCTTATTTAACTCTGGAATATGTTGAACATCACTGATATCTGACCATTGAACACTTGTTGCGAGTAGTTGCAATGTTATAAATAATTTCTCTTGTCTTGGAATATCTGAATATGTTGATGTTAGTATTTCTGTTGCTTGATATTCTTTTGTATCAGATAAGTCATCATAACCAATAGAAAATGATGAAACGATTTTGTCGTGCTTGATTCTTCGTAAAATTAAGTAAAGTTTATATGGTAATGTTCGAGTACTTTGATCAATAAATTTTCTATCTAAATATTGTTCGATTTTTGAAATTTGTATATTAATTAAATCAATTTTATCTTCTTCAACCTTTAAACCATTTACAATATCAGACTGAGAAATTTGCAATGTGAATGCTTTATCGACTAGCCTCATAAGAAGGCGACGTATTTCAAACTCATCACCAACTAAGTAGTAACCATTTGTACGACTATACTGAAGATTAACTTCATAAGGTTTGAGAAGTTCTTTCAACTTTTTAATATCATTCAAAATAGTATTTTTACTAACTTCTAAATCTATTGAAAAGTGATTTAATGAAAGTCCTTCTTCTTCACTAAACAACATCAACAAAATGAGATGCGCGCGTTGGTAAGAAGTGTATACCTGCTCATTTTCTTGATAGGTGGATTCGTTTGGAACATTTAGAAATTCTTTAATTCTGTCATCAACGATAAAATAACCTTGGCTAGTTCGTTCGATTTCCGGATAATCTTGTTCTTTAAACCAGTCATTTAACTTTTGAATCCTATATCCTAGTTGTCTGCGAGAAATGTTAAACATTGATTCTAAGTCTTTACCTTTAATTTTGGGGTTTTTAATCATTTCTGAAATGATATTAAAGTTTTCCTTCTGTATTTTGAATCCCTCCTTTGTTGTTAAATATAACTTAACACAGCACATCAAAGAGTTGTACAAACGTTAATCACAAATGTTATATAAATAGTTGTACACCGTTGTGATTAACAGTTGAGAATCCCTAATGTACTGCTCTTTTGTAAATGTTTTATTTTGAACACATACTATTAATAGTGCGGGTAGACTTCCCTGGATTTTTTGAGAAAAGTATAAGTTAAAGCTTGATAATGACGTTGCGTCATCAAGTACAATTGAGATAAGAAAAATGAAACAGGAGGAATTAATATGAATAAAACAACTGGAGAAGTAGCAAGTTTATGTAACGTTACAGTTAGAACCGTTCAATATTATGATAAAAAAGGAGTTATTAGCCCTAGTAATACTTCAGAAAACAATCGAAGACTTTATACAGAAGAGGACATCAATCAATTAAGACTAGTACTAACGTTGAAAGATATGAACTTTTCATTAAAAGAAATAAAAGAACTATTGAATTCAAACCATTCAATCAATACATTGAATATCTTATTAAGCGAGAAACTATTAGATCTCGAAAACGGAATACAACAGCAGACAGAACAAGTAGAACAAATTAAATTTATAAGAGAGAATATAAGTAAAGAAAGTGAATATCCAGTATCAAACGTACTTAATTTAAAAAACAAATCAAAAAAGCATCAAGAAATGAAAACATTCAGAAGAAAATTTATGGGCACATCATTAATAGTAGGTGCATTTCAATATAGTAGTATTATCACATCAATTATGAAGAAAAAGTGGCAACCCATAATTACCGTATATCCATTTATTTTTATATATGCAGCAATAGCAACAAAGAAATACTATTCAGTAGTAAGTTACTTATGCCCAAATTGTCAACAAGAGTTCAAACCACTGTTCTCAGAATGGTTTAAGTCCAATCACACTTACCAAACAAGAAAATTAGAATGCTCACATTGTGGCGTTGAGAGTTACTGCATAGAAACACATGTTTAATAGAAAAAGAGTAGAAAGTGTTGTTTATAAAGGGGTACGTTATGAACAAAAGTTGGTAAAATTGCTGATAAGAGGTGTGCTAAAAGCAGTTCTAGGTAAAATTGCTGATAAGAGGTGTGTTAAAAGCAGTTCTCAGTGAAATTGCTGTTAAGAGGTGTGTTAAAAGCAGGTTTAGGTGAAATTGCTGTTAAGAGGTGTGTTAAAAGCAGTTCTCAGTGAAATTGCTGATAAGAGATGCGTTAAAAGCAGTTCTAGGTAAAATTGCTGATAAGGGGTGTGTTAAAAGCAAGTTTCAGTGAAATTGCTGATATGGATATCTTTACAAGATGAGAGGCTAAGACAAATTAATTTGTCTTAGCCTCTTAACATTCTATAAAATTAGATTTGTATATTACTAACTTCTTCATATATTAAAGTATTACTTTTATTGAGGTATTACGCCAAGTTCCATATGAACGAGATAACCATCTTCATCAAATGATGCAAGGTAGTATTGGTTTAATGTTCCATATTTTAAATATTGGTCACCTTTTTCTACTATCATTGTTGGTTCATGTGCTTTTTTAAATTCTTCTTTTGTTACAACACCTGATTTGACATCAAACATGATTGTTCCGACTTTACCGTTTTGATCTTTCATTATTTTTGTATCGTATACTTCTGTGGATTTTCCTCCAGTATCTGTTTTGGCGTCAGCATCTGTTTGATAGCCATTAATTGTAACATTGTCCGCATATAAAGCTTCAACAAAATTATAATCTAATACAAAGTTAGGATTATTGTATGTGTATCCATCGTAGTTATACCATGGTGTAGTTTCTGACTCTGATTGAGCTGCAATTGCATCGTCTGTATTTCCGACAGCTGTTACACCAAATAATAATCCTGTCGATAGGGCAGTTGTACCTATCAATTGATATACTTTTTTCATCGTCTTCACTCCCTTTAATTGATATAACTTCTCTTTTGGCTGGGTGTCAGAAAATAACTTGTAATATTACAATACCCTTAATGAACTACATAAACCAAAAAATAAAATGATTGAACATAGAGATCCATATTCACACAAGTCGAAAGAAGTGTAACTACGGTCATCTATTTACACACAAATTTGCAGAGTATTGTATGATAGACCCCGTCAATTCAAGTGTTTTGTGTATTTATTCACAATAAAATATATGCCGATTTTTTAAATTTTATATTGTAAGCGTTTCCTAATTATGCTATATTCGACTTACTAATAATTAAAGTCATCATATGACCGCATGAATATAAAGGGAAATTAATTAAGAAAGTTGGATATTTATGAATGAAAAAAGAACTAATATAAGATGGTATTTTGCTATAGCATTCTTCATCATAGGGATTATTGCATATATGGACCGTTCAAACATCTCTATTATTGCTGGGCCGATGATGGAAGATTTAAATATGAACAAAACTCAATTCGGGTTCTTAGCATCCTTCTTCTCACTAGGTTATGCTTTAATGCAAGTACCTTCAGGAATTCTTGCTGAGAAATTTGGACCTAAGAAAATGTTAACAATCGCTTTACTATGGTGGAGTGCATTTACGATTTTAACTGGTGTTGTTAAAAATCACGGTTTACTATACTTTGTACGTTTCTTATTTGGTATTGGTGAAGCGCCAATGTACCCATCAAATGCTGTGTTTAATAGTTATTGGTTTAACAAAAATGAAAAAGGCCGTGCTTCTTCAGCATTATTAGCCGGATCATATTTTGGACCAGTTATTGCACCAATCGTTACAATCGCTATTATGACTTCATTCGGTTGGGAAGCAGTGTTCTATATCTTTGGTTTTATAGGTATAATTATTGCGATTTTATGGGCAATTATCGCTAAAGACTTACCTGAACAACATAAAATGGTAAATGAAGCTGAGAAGAAATTTATTATGCAAACACGTGATGTAGTGGATACTGAAAAGACATCAGCACCATGGAAAATCTTCTTTAGTCGTTTTAGCTTTTATGCTATTGCAGCACAATACTTTGTAGTACAGTTCGTAATTACATTATTCTTAATTTGGTTACCTACATATATACACGAAGAGTATCATGTTGATTTTGAAAAAATGGGCTTCATTGCTGGTGCTCCATGGTTAGCAATGTTTGTATTGATTATGTTAGGTGGAACAATTTCAGATAAAATTTTATCAAGCGGTAAATCTAAGTTTGCTGCACGTGGTATTATCGCAATCACTGGATTCGTCGTATTCTGTATTTCATTATACTTTGCTCTAGCTACTGACAACTTATACTTGAATATCTTCTGGTTATCACTTTGTCTTGGTGGAGTAGGTTTATCAATGGGAATGAGTTGGGCAACAGCTACAGACTTAGGTCGTAACTTTGCCGGTACTGTTTCTGGTTGGATGAACTTATGGGGTAATATAGGTGCGCTATTAAGTCCGATTTTAGCTGGTTTCTTAGCAGACAAAATTGGTTGGACATGGACATTACAATTAATGATGGTTCCTGTAGTATTCGCAATTATCATGTGGTTCTTTATTAAACCGGATAATCCGTTAGTTAAAGATGAAACTGTATAAAACAAAAAATCTATTGCCATAGAAGTGGCAATAGATTTTTTTATTATTCTTTATTTAAACTTACTTTAATATCAGCAGGTCCAGCTAGTAATGGTTTTACATTGCTAAAGAAGCTTAAGAAATGTTCACTATTATTATGTGATTCAATTGCTTCTTGGTTCTCCCAAATTTCATACATTAAATAAGTATTTTCTTTTTCTGTAGACTTAAAGTGTTCGTAACCGATATTTCCTTCTTCGTTTCTTGATGATTCAACTAAATTTTTTATTAATGATTCATATTGTTCAACAGATTGTGATTGAACTTCGAATTTAGCATTTATAATAATCATAAGATGACCTCTTTCTCTCTATCAATTTTATTTACTATAATGCATCATGACAGAACATAATAGAAAAGTAAATTTTAAAAGCTTAGAATTTCTATAGCTT
>NZ_RXWZ01000050.1 GCF_003970575.1 Mammaliicoccus fleurettii | reverse complement strand
TGAGCCAGGATCAAACTCTCCATAATAGAAGTAAGCTTGATTAGCTCATTTTTGATTGGTTAAGCCAATCACTCTTTGAAGTACTATAAGCACTCAATTATTGGAATTAACGTTGACATATTGTCATTCAGTTTTCAATGTTCATTTTATAAAAAATCTGGAGCGGGTGATCGGAATCGAACCGACAACATCAGCTTGGAAGGCTGAGGTTTTACCACTAAACTACACCCGCTTAGTTATATTATTAAATTGATGAATGGTGCGGCCGAGAGGATTTGAACCTCCACGGGATTACTCCCACTAGGCCCTCAACCTAGCGCGTCTGCCATTCCGCCACGACCGCGCATGGTTTGCAGTTCTTAAATCAATATGTTGTTCGAGTGACTGTCATTAATTATATTACGTTGAGTTTACAAAGTCAATACAAACACTCAACTTTTTAATGTAATTTTACATTGCTTACAAACTCTTAAAACTTTGTTTCGTTTTGTTTAAGCAACGTGTATTATCATACGACGTTTCATCCATTTCGTCAATAACTTTTCTTCACTTTTTTACAAAAAAAGTACTACACCTCAAATTATTAGTGTAGTACTTTCCTTATTATTATTTATGACATTTTTCTTAACTTTCCACCACAGCGTCCACACCTGTATTTTACTGTGTTGACCTTTCTAATACGCTTAAACTCTAATTTACAATTCGAACATTTATATAAATAATTGGCTCTTTCATCATAACTTTTAACTGCTTTACAAAATCTAGGAGCTCCAACATCTTTGCTCAATTCCCTAAAATCATCATCTCTATGTTTATAGCCTTTACCTTCTATATGTAAATGGTAATGACAAAGTTCATGTTTAATGATGTCTTTCAAAGCCTTTATACCATAAAATTCATATTGTTCTGGATTGATTTCGATATTATGACTATTAAGTAAATAACGTCCTCCAGTTGTTCTAAGTCTTTTATTAAAAGTGGCTTTATGATCAAAAGGTTTATTAAAGGATTCTAATGAGATGTTTGATACTAGTTCCTGTAATTTATTATCGTCCATTAGGATCAATCATAGTTAATGAAACTTTTTGTCTTTCTTGATTAACATCTAGTACCCATACATCTACAATATCACCAACACTCACTATATTCATTGGGTGTTTAACATAACCTTTAGATAATTTAGAAATATGAACTAAACCATCTTGCTTTACGCCGATATCTACAAAAGCACCAAAGTCTACAACATTTCTAACTGTTCCACTTAATGCCATGTTTGGTTTCAAGTCTTCCATAGAAAGTACGTCTGATTTTAATATTGGTGTTTCAAATTCATCTCTTGGATCTCTTAAAGGTGCTATAAGTGACGCAATTATATCTTCTAATGTTGGAATACCAATATTAAGCGTTTCACTTGTCTGATTTAAATCTATTTTACTTAATTCATCTTTTAATGCGTCTGTTCCAATATCTTCTTTGCTTAGACCAACATGGTTTATTAATTGATAAGCAGCATTATAACTTTCTGGGTGAATAGCTGTTTTATCGAGTGGTTCTGTTCCATCTAATATTCTTAAGAAACCAATACTTTGTTCAAATGTCTTGTTTCCTAATCTCGGAACTTTAGCAATTTCAGAATGATGTGAGATTGCACCTTTTTCTTCTCTAAATTTTATAATATTATTTGCAACAGTGTTACTTAAGCCTGAAACATAACTTAGCAATGATGGAGAGGCTGTATTAACATCAACTCCTACTTGGTTCACTGCAGTTTCTACAACGAATTTTAAAGTCTCACTTAATGATTTTTGATTAACATCATGTTGATATTGACCTACACCGATTGATTTAGGATCAATTTTTACTAGCTCACTTAAAGGATCCTGTACCCGTCTACCTATTGAAACCGCACTTCTTTCTTCTACTTTAAAATCTGGAAATTCAGCTCTTGCAATATCTGACGCCGAATATACAGAAGCCCCAGCTTCATTAACAATAACAAACTGACAAGCTAGTTGATGTTTTTTTATCATTTCAGCTACGAATTGTTCTGATTCTCTACTAGCAGTTCCGTTTCCGATTGCTACAAGTTCTATATTGTGTTTATTGATCAATTCGACAAATACTTTTTCAGCTTGTTCCATTTTTGAAACTGGTGGATGAGGATAAATAACATTTTTATCAACAAATGAACCATATTCATTTATTACTGCTAATTTACATCCTGTTCTATATGCTGGATCTAGACCTAATATTTTCTTACCTTTTAACGGAGCTTGTAATAACAGGTTTTTTAAATTCTCTGAGAAAATCTCGATTGCATGATTTTCAGCTTTTTGAGTTAGTTCGCTTCTAATTTCTCTTTCAATTGATGGAAGGATTAATCTTTTCAAACTATCTTCAATTGCTTCAGTAATAATTTCAACGTGTTTATGATTATTTTTAATGTATTGAGATACTAAATATCTTTTTAATGTTTCATGATCAATTTCAAAAGCTACTTTTAAAACACCTTCAGATTCACCACGATTTATAGCTAACACTCTATGAGGCACTATTTTTTTTAGTGGTTCTTCGTATGCATAATACATTTCAAAGACATTTTTTTCATCTTCAGCTTTCTTTTTCTTTTCAGTAACCAGTTTACCTTGTTTCTCGATATTATTTAAAATATATTTTCGATATTTAGGTTCATCTGATATGATTTCAGCAATAATATCTTGCGCACCTTTTATAGCATCTTCAGTAGTTTCAACTTCCTCAGTTAAATATTTAGATGCTACATTTGATAAAAGTTCTTCTGAGTTACCTTCAATTATCCAATTCGCTAATGGTTCAAGACCTTTACGTTTAGCTTCTGTTGCCCTTGTTTTTTTCTTTTTCTTAAATGGGCGATATAAGTCTTCAATTCTTTGTAACTTAGTTTGATTAAGGATGTCATTTTTCAAATCATCAGTAAGTAAACCTTGCTCATCTATTAATCGAATAACTTCTTCTTTTCTTTTATGTAAGTTAACTGCATAAGTATATTCATTTTCAATAAGTTTGATTTCTACTTCATCTAATCCACCAGTTAACTCTTTTCTATATCTTGCAATAAAAGGCACTGTATTTTTATCTTCTAGCAATTCAAGTACAGTTTTAATTTGTTTTTCTGTAAAGGGATGATTATTTTTTATAATGTCTATTAATTCTTGATTCATAATTGCCTCCTAAAAATGATTATATTCTATTTTAACATAAATCTAATAAATGCTTTATCTTGTGTAAGTCTTCTTTCACAGCCTTTTAATAAATAAAAAAGAACACCTTAAATCGCGTTATATCGATTAAGGTGCTCTCCTATTTCATTGCTGCTTCTTTTAATTTTTTTATTGCTGTTCTTTGTAGTCTAGAAACGTGCATCTGGCTGAGACCGATTTTTTCACCAGTTTCTTTTTGACTCAAGCCCGTAATAAAGGTGTATTGGATAATTTCTCTTTCTCTTTCGGTTAAGATTGGAAGGATTTTTTCTAATATCATCCTTTTTTCTGTTAAGTCATAACCATCTTCAGATTCGCCCATTATATCTAATAAAGTAACAGTCGAACCGTCTTTATCCGCTTCAATTGAATGGTCAACACTTAACGCGTTATAGCTTTGTCCCATTTCCATTGCTTCTAATACATCTTCTTCTGTTACTTCTATCCTATTAGCAATTTCTATGATTTTAGGTGATCTTCCTAATTCATTCGTCAGTTCTTCATTAGCTTTTTTTATTTTAGGACCGATTTCTTTAATACGCCTCGGCACATGTACACTCCATGTTTTATCTCTTAAATACCTTTTGATTTCACCAATTACTGTTGGTACTAAAAAAGCTTCAAACTTTCTCTTGAAAGATACATCAAACCTTTTAATAGCTCCTAATAAGCCTACCATACCAACTTGCACTAAATCTTCATGGTGAGCTTGTCCTTTAGAATATTTATATGCTAGAGACTCTACTAATTTTTGATAATGTAACACAAGTTTTTCTTGCGCTTCACTATTATCGTTTTCTTGGTAATCAGCAATCCACGCGTTAATATCTTTTGGAGAAACGTCTTTATAAGCTTTGGACTCTTCCGTCATTTGTTTGCACCTGCTCTTTAGATAAATACTTTGTCATACTTATTGTAACACCAGCATCTTTTTGAACGCTTACTTCGTCCATCAATGATTCAATAAGAAATAGTCCTAAACCACCTTGTCTCAAGAAATTAATATTATCGCTTTCTTGATAAGGTCCAAGTACTTTTTTAGCTTCTTCATAATTAAAGCTTTTTCCTGAATCAGATACAATGATTTCTATTTTATCTTCGAACACAAGATATCCTATTAGTATTTCACCTTCAACTTTATCACTATACGCGTGTTTAACAGCATTTGTTACTGCTTCAGATACAGCGATTTTTGAATCTTCAATATCTTCGTATGAAGCGCCAGCTCGATTGAATACGCCTGACAAAGTTAATCTGACCAAACCTACGTATTCTGGAGCAGCAGGAAATCTCATCTCTATATAATCATAGTTAGATGTCATCATCTTATACCTCCGTTCCTTTGTTGACATGCATTAATTCTTTAAGACCCGTAATATCAAATAATCTCTCAATTCTTTCTGATACACCAAGCACATATAGTGACTTATCGTGTTCATTGAGTGATTTTAATGTGCCAACAAATAAACCTAAGCCAGTAGAATCCATATAACTTACGTTTTCCAAGTTAACATGTATATCGTGTGTTCCTTTTTGTCTAATTGGTTGTAAAACTTCTTGTAGTTCAGGCGCAGTATAAACATCTAGTTCTCCGCCAACCTTTATTTCATAGTAGTTTTCATGCTCAGTAGTTTCAATGTTAAGATTCATTCCTTGATACACCCCTAAATATATTAGACTTTCATCATTTATGTTTACCCGATTAAATATTTTTTAATCTTGCATTATTTAACACGCTTTACAATTAATATCGTTAAATCATCTCTCTTATTAGGATTTTGAAGTTTAACGAGTTCTTCATATAGAATTTGCACTATATCTTGTGGATGAAGTTGTTTATACTCATTGATCATTTTAAGTAAATCATTTGTTTTAACAAACTCATTTTGTTGATTTCTCAACTCTGTTACACCATCAGTAAATACGATAATCATATCTTGTAGTTCTATTTTTATTTCACTTTGTTTATATCTAGTATGTTTATGAACACCAAGTACGATACCACGTTCTGTCATTTCTTCAAATTCACCAGTTTGACTTCTATATATATAACCTGGTTCATGACCTGCTGAACTATAATAGAGCATATTATTTATTTCTTCATATAGACCATAGAACATCGTTACAAACATGTTTTGATTGACGTTCTTTTCCACAACACGGTTTAAACGTTTAAGTCCATCACTCGGAAGTTGAGAATGTCCATAAGAATCCATTCCAAATTTAATCATACTCATAGCTAATGCTGCAGGAATACCTTTACCTATTACATCTGCTACAGCAAAGCTCATCGTACCATCGTTATGATCAATTAAATTAAAATAATCTCCACTTACTTTTTGTGCAGGCACAGAAATAGCCCCTATTTGTATACTATCAAATTGAGGTATTTGTGGTTTAAGCATAGTTTGTTGCAAACTTGAAGCAACTTCCATTTCTTTGTCATGTATTTTTATTTTATTTAATAATTTTTTATAGTCACGATATGTAAAACCATAGCCTATCATTACTTCTAAAAGAACATCAAATGAACTCATGATTTGTGACTTACTTAAACTTTGTTCTTTTTCTATGATCTCAATATGTAGTTGTACAATTTCTTCTGGTGAAACATTATCTTCAATAGCTTCTGTCGAATAAGTTTGACAAGCGGATAAAATTTCATCATTACTAGTCTTAACATAATCGACTAATAATTTTTGATACTGTTGCTTCTTCTGTTCTGACACAAAGTCACCTCGTTTCAAATAGACTAAAAAAGCTTTAGGCTAATCCTAAAGCGGAGAATGTTTTAAATTCATTATGTATTACCTAATGCATCAAATCTTTGTTGCAAAGTAAGGTTGAGGCTGATGGCTATAGCTGTATCAACCTCTTTCATCTTTGCATCAGATAAATATGTTAGTTTTTCTTTTAATCGTTTCTTATCAATAGTTCTGATTTGTTCAAGCAAAATAACTGAATCTCTATCTAGTTTATATTTCGCTGCTTCAATTTCTACATGTGTAGGTATTTTAGCTTTATTTATCTTACCAGTAATTGCTGCTACAATGACAGTCGGACTATATCTGTTACCCGTATCATTCTGGATAATTACGACTGGTCTTGTTCCCCCTTGTTCAGAACCAGTAACTGGTGAAAGATCTGCGAGATATACATCTCCTCTTCTCATTTATTCACCTTGTTGAGATGCTAAGTGCGATTCATTTGAATCACAAGCTTCACATTCACTATAGTAAGCTTCAGATGCAAGGGAGAGATTTAAGTCAGCCATAGAACGATATCCTTCTTTCAGTGTTTGTTCTAAACTTTGAGTACGATTTTGAGTTAAAGATGTCATAACAAATACCTCCAGATAAATTAAGTATGAATTTATGTTGATTAAGTTATTAATATCATAACAAATGTAACTCTATTTGACTATGCTATTTCAGTAATTCATTTGTAACTTCTTCATTTTCACCATCATGATAAATACGTGGTAACCTCTTTTTTAAGTTACAAAGTACTTCATAATTAATCGTTTCTAACGCATCAGCAATCCTTTCAGCAGATTGTTCTGAATCAACATGATTATCCATTAAAATAACTTTATCGCCTGTTTTTATGTCATCAGGAATTTTAATCATTGTTTGATCCATACATACTCTACCAATTACGGGGCAGTTTACACCATTTACATTAACATAAGTATTTTGCATTTTTCTTAAATATCCATCAGCATATCCAATTGGAAGTGTAGCTACTTTAATGCGTTCTTCAGCAGTATAAGTAGTGCCATAACTCACTGTATCTCCAGGTTCAAGATATTTAGTTTGAACAATTTCAGTTACTAATTGAGCTGCTGGTTTTAATTTTAAGTTTGAAATTTCTTGAATATATTTAGATGGATAATAACCATATAAAGAAATGCCAAATCTTACTGCTGTACAGATAGATGCATCATACCTAAGAGCACCTGCTGAATTTTGTGAATGAATATATTCTGGTGTTTTTGAAGATTGTACAAATTCTTCAAATAAGTCATATTGATTTTTCGAAAAATCATTTGGCTCATCTGCAGAAGCAAAATGTGTATAAACACCTTCAAATATTAATCGTTCATGTTGTTCTATTTTGTTGATAGCAGATTGATAACTTTCAATATCTCTCAATCCAATTCTGCCCATACCTGTGTCTACTTTTATGTGCATCCATAACGGTTTATCAGCGTTATCATCGAGTGATTCAATTGCTTTATCTAACCATTCTTCAGTTGGAACAGTTAAGGCAACTCTATGTTGTACTGCTTTATTAATATCTTTTGTATTAATCACACCTAGTACTAATATTTTCGCTTTTATACCGTGCATTCTTAACTCAATAGCTTCATCTAAAGTAGCAACTGCAAAGAAATCGACACCTTCATTCATTAAATAAGATGCAATCGGCACACTACCTAAACCGTAACCATTTGCTTTAACGACTGCCATAATTTTCTTATTTGGATGTAATCTACCTACAGCTTGATAATTTTCTAGTATTGCCTTTAAATCAACATTGATATAAGTTGGCCTATAATATTTTTCGGACAACAGCAAGGCACCTCCTCTTATAATAAGTGTATTTTATCATATAGATATTATTCTTGCTTATTATTATCTTTTTCGATAATAACAATTGCCTCAGCATACTTCTCAGTATGTGTGATAGACGTATGGACATGAAAACCATCACAGGCTATTTCAGGTTTCCCATTCTCATCAGGTAAACAGTTGATAGAATGAAAGCCGTACTTTTTACCAATACCGGTACCCATTGCTTTAGTAAAAGCTTCCTTTACAGCAAATCTGCCAGAAATAAATTCAACTTTCCTATTATCCAGGTTTATTTTATTAAAAATTTCTAGTTCATTGTCTGTTAAAATTTTATTAACCATTGTTGGTCGTTTATCATACCATTCTTTAATACGTTTAATTTCAACTAAATCAATACCAACACCATGAATCATAATTTACACCTTCATTCTCACTGGTTAATGTCATTTTCAATTCTATTTTGGATAGCATATTTAATTTTATTCGCTTTATCCTTATTTAAATATTGAATCATTTCATTACCACCTGCTGTAGATAAGGTGATATTGGCCAAATTGTATTTTCTCATAATAAATCCTTCATACAAGTCGACATTTTGAATTCTACCCATCGGAATTGTTGTTTCTTTTATCATAAATATTCCAGATTTAATGTTAATTTCATCATCATTAATTTCGTAACGGAAATTTCTATACATATAGTAAGGTTGAATTATTAAGCCATAAATACTTATGAAAAAAATAATTGCTATAGGTATAGTCAAAAACCATTTAGAAACGTCTGTCCACAACAATTCAAAAATCACAAACATAACTATTAAAATAATTAATAATAAAGAAATTGTAATGGATGATCCAATTCTTTCCACTGTCATTCCTTTTTTATCCATTCTATATCTAGGAAGCATGATCATTACCTCCTTTATATTTGTACCAATTGTAGATGTTTAATGCATCTTCTATATTTATAAACCTTAATCCTTTAGACATCATGGCACTTCCATATGCTAAATGTATATTGAAATGTGCTATATCTTTTCTTTTAATTATAAGATTTTCATGCAATTCAAATGTCAAAACTTTGTCTCTATTTGCCCAAATTGTTGAATATTGAAATGGAGTTGCATTCAAAATCACAATTGAATCATCGTATATTTTGAAACCTGACTTCATTGTAATAACACTTGCAAATAACACCATTATTAAAAATATTACTACTCCAATTATCCATGTATAAGACCATAAATATATTTGTATAGGAATAATAGCTATTGCCAAAATTACTGTCGGAACAAATACTCTTCTGCGTATACCTTGAGCAGGCAACCCTTGATTTACAGAATGAAATTGAAATTGTGGAATAATTTCTTCTAATAATTTATAAGCTTCTTGTTTCTTCATAAATGGAAGTATTGTAACTGTACCTATATCAGATTCTTCATTATTTTCAAAATGACCATCTGAAGTAATAATAGCAGAAATTTTAGTATATCCTATAGCACGTCTGAAAAGTGATTCTTCTTCTTGTAATGCTTGTATTCTTTTGATAGGAACAGTTCTTTTCTGAACTGTTAACAATCCATACTTAACAGTTAGTAATTCCCCATCAAATGTTAATTGATATTTATAGTTCTTAATGAACACAATAAGCGATCCTATAATATAACTCATCATAATAAACACGACTACTATCGAAATGATGACAAATGTTAAGTTCATTACTTGATTTATTAATGGGCTAATATAATCTTCAATATCAATAACTTGCGTAATAACCCCTGATAATGATCCTAGTGCTGCAAAGACAATTAAAATACCACCACTCGTAAAACTCATTTTCAATAATTCTTTTACTGATAACTGGAAAAATACAGCCTCTTCTTTACGGCTACTTTCAGAAATATTGTGGTCATGATGTTCAATATCTTCTTCTACTTGTACATCTTGATTTGTTTCATTATTTTTAAGCTTATTCTTTCGATCTTTCAGATACTCAGACAATTCATCACTTTGCTTTTTTGTGATTGTATCTAGTTCTATACCATCACTAGGCGTTTTCACACTTAAATTAACGCCTCCTAACAATTGATGGACAATATTTTGAGAAGTATCAACTGATTGAATTCTTTCTATATTTAACTCTTTTCTGTTTTTCGAAAAGACACCCCAAGTCATAATTAATTGATCTTTTTCAATCCAATAACGGGTTTTATAAATTTTAATACCTTTAAATATACTAATAATTAAAGAAAAAGCTAAAATAACTATTGGAAACGTGAGATCCCAAATATTATCAAAGCCGCGTGTTATAACTAGAAATACTGCAATGATTAATGGAAAGATATTTTCTTTTAAACTTTGTAAAAAGCCACTAACATATGAGATTGGATGCAACTTCTGCGGATTAAACATCATCTGTCACCTCTTTAACTTTTGTCATGATATTTAACCTCGTTTTGTCTGCAGTTTGTCGATTAACCATTGGTAAGAATACTGAACTACCAGCTGTTACAACAACTACAAAATATATATTTAACATTCTTGAAATTGGCCCATGCTTAATTTTCACAAATTGGACTCTTCTATATGGTTGTACAGACCTCTTTTGATAATACAGACCTTTCTGTACTTCTATATATTGTTCACCTATTTCAAATGAGGTTCTTTTTAATCTAATAATAGGATTAATGAATCCAATTACAATCATCATAATAGCTAAAGTTGGAATTACATAAATAAGAAACGTCCACCACTCAAATTTATTCCATAAATACAAAAATACACTAAACAATATTAGTATAGCTATTACATTAAAAATATGATGAATATACTCGTATTTTATAGACTGTTTTGGCATATTATTATCGAGTACTTGTTTATACATATAATCTCCTCTATTGATCAATTTACGTGTATTATATCATAAAAAAAGTGTGTGTAACCTTAGAGATTACACACACTTTCGTAATTTTATTTTGAATGCTCAGCGAATGTTCTACCTGAGAATTGTTTTTTTGAACGAGGTTTATTTGGTTTAGTATTTTTACCTTTATTACGGTCAAAATTGCTGTTTTTGTCGTTACTACGACGTTTGTTATTTTTACCTTCAAATCTAGTTCTAGATTTACCACGAGAATTACCTCCACCGCGGTTACCTCTTTGACCAGATTTTTTAGATAATGGTTTTTCAAATGTTAATTGAACATCTGATTCGTTATTTGAAGTAATTAATTCTTGCAATAATGCAGCAACTAATTTTTGATCTCCATATACATTGATTAGCTCTTCAGCTATTTTTTCAATGCGTCCTTCGATTGGACTTTCCACCCAACCTTTAACTTTATCTTTAACATCTGATTCTTTAGCTTGCATTACTTCACCAGGTGTTGGTGGACGTAAAGAAGTCATTTGGCGTTTATTTGCTTTTTCAATTTGACGGATATAATCCATTTCAACTGGGTTAACAAATGTTATTGCAGCGCCTTTTTTACCTGCTCTACCTGTACGGCCAATACGGTGAGTATAGCTTTCAGTATCTTGAGGAATATCAAAGTTATAAACATGACTTACGCCTGAAATATCCAAACCACGTGCAGCAACATCAGTTGCAACTAAAATGTCGATTTTGTCATTTTTGAATTTCTTCAATACTTCTAAACGTTTAGCTTGTGTAATATCACCATGTAATCCTTCAGCACGATAGCCTTTAGAAATTAAAGCGCTAGTTAATTCATCAACACGGCGCTTAGTACGTCCAAACACGATTGCTAATTCTGGATTTTGAACATCTAATAAATTAGTAAATGTCTCGAATTTTTCTAATTCTTTTACGATAGTGTAGTACTCATCGATTTGAGGATCTGATAATTCGTTAGACATTGTTTTAACGATTTTTGGACTCTTCATGAATTTTTGAACTAATTCTTGAATAGCTTTAGGCATTGTAGCTGAGAATAGTAATGTTTGACGGTTTTCAGATGGAAGTTTAGACATTATAAATCTCATATCATCTATAAAGCCCATGTTCATCATTTCGTCTGCTTCGTCTAATATTAACGTTGAAATAGATTCTGTTTTTAACGTCTTTCTATTTAAGTGGTCAATAACACGACCAGGTGTACCTACTACGATTTGAGGACCTTTTTTAAGTGATTTAATCTGTCTGTCTATTGGCATACCACCAAATACAGTAACAACACTTACATTTTGTCCTTTACTAAAACTACGTAATTGCTCCGCTACTTGGTTTGCTAATTCACGTGTTGGTGCAAGTATTAATGCTTGAACACCTTGTTTTTCTGCTACTTTATCTATTAATGGGATACCGAATGCACCAGTTTTTCCTGTTCCAGTTTGTGCTTGTCCTAGCACGTCCGTACCTTGTAATGTATGAGGAATACTTTCAATTTGTATTGGTGTTGGCTCAGTAAAGCCCATTCCGTCCAAAGCGTTTAAGGTAGCTTCAGAAATACCTAATTCTTTAAATTTTTGCAAAATAATTCTCCTTTTAGATAGTTAATTCTTCTCTTCTTTTTTATTCAACTTCTATATACTACCACCCTTTTAGCAATAGCGCAATGCAGTTAAATCGTCGTTTACATTTTATTTTCATAGTTTAAAACATAAAAAAACTGCACTAAAAAGGGATTTAGTACAGTTTTACATCATTATTTATTTTTAAATATAAATTTTTCAACTTCATAAAAAACTTTATAATTCACTTTTGATAAACAAATTTCATGTGGTCCTCTATCAATTTCAACTAATCTAGCATTTTTAATTCTTGATACAAGATCTCTAGATTTATCTATTGGAACTAACCCATCAATCGTTCCGTGTATAATGAGAGTCATAGCATCAATTTGTTCTGGTATATATAATGCACTTTGCTGTAATTTTTTAAATGCTAGAAAAGATTTATAATTTATTTTAATCGTTCTTAACAACATAAACTCTAATATTTTCAAATCAGCATGACGCATATTATTAATAAAGCGATAAGGTGATTTTACTAATTGTTGAATATTAATATTTTCATATGCAGGAGCGATTAAAATCAATTTATCTGGTTGTTCAATTTTAGCAAGCAGTCCTGCAATAACGCCACCCATAGAAAAACCAATAACGATGACGACATCTGATTTCTCTCTAAGTATTTCATATGACTTTTGAGCTCTTTCATACCACATATCTTCATTTGTATCTTTTATTAATAAATTAAGACCATGCCCAGGATATTCAGGTGCTTCAAGTATAAACTCATATCGACTACTTAAGTATTCAATCAAAGGTAATAATTCGTATCTTCCCCCTGTATATCCATGTAAAAATAAAATACCTATTTTCATGTTAGTGAATTGATAATCGTTTCTAGTGACATACCTCTTGATCCTTTAAATAAAGTAACACTTTCTCCATTTAAATGTTCTTTTAAGTAGTCTGTAATTTTTTCTTTAGAATCAAAATGGTAATGATTTTGAATATACTCACTTGCAATATTGGATATATGAGCCGCTTCTTCTCCATAAGTGATTAATGTTTGAATATCTTTGCCTTCTAAGTAATAGCCAACTTGTTGATGCATTTCTTTACTCATATCACCTAATTCTAGAACATCAGCTAATATTAATATTTTGTCATCTGACTCCATATTGTGCAGTGTATCAATCGCCGCTTTCATACTTGTTGGACTTGCATTATAAGCATCATTAATTAGTAAACCATATTTTTCTGTTTCGATACGCTGCATTCTCATATCTGTCAAAACTAAATCATCTAAAGTACTTTGAATAATATCTTCGGTTACACCAAATTGTTTTGCAACTTGTATCGCATACGTAGCATTTTTAACATTATGCTCACCTAATATGCTTAAGTGGTACACCATATTGCTATTGTTCAATTGAAAGTTTATGCCATTACTTGTTGATTGGTTAGTTTGTATAATCACGTTATTATCGACATTTGTTCCTACTGATACTTTAGTATTGTTAATTGAAGTAACGATTGATTTAAGTAATGGCTCATCTCCATCATAAATAAATAAACCATCATCTTTAAGTCCTTCAGTAATTTCAAATTTTGCTTTTGCAATACCTTCTCTTGATCCAAGATCTTGCATATGAGATTCGCCAATATTTGTCACAATTGCAACATCTGGTTCAGCTAAAAGTGTTAATTCTCTTATTTCACCAAAGCCACTCATACCCATTTCTAATATAGATACTTCAGTGTCTTCATCTAAATCCAAAATTGTAAGTGGGCATCCTATTTCATTATTGTAATTGCCTTGCGTTTTCTTTACTTTAAAAGATTTGTTTAGAACGCACTCGACCATATCTTTAGTTGTTGTTTTACCATTTGATCCTGTAATTGCAACAACTTTAGGATTAACATATCTTAAATATGACTTAGCCAAATCTTGTAATGCTACCAATGTATCCTCAACGAATATAATCGGTCCTTTAGGAGGATTAGGTATGTCTTTTTGCCAAAATGAAGCACCAGCACCATTTTCTAACGTTTGACTAACAAATCGATGACCATCAACATTTTCACCTTTAAAGGGAATAAACAAATTTGATTTTTCAATTTTTCTAGAGTCAATACAAGTCCCTTGTACAACTTCATCTAAATAATCTTCTTGAATTTCACAATCTATCCATTCTTTTATTTTACGTAATTTAATATTCATTATGATTACCCTCAGTCAATTTTGTATTTAATATTTTTCTTGTTATCGTAACGTTCAATAGCAAGTTCAATTAACTTCGTTATAAGTTCTGTATAACTCAAATTCATATTTTCCCATAATAAAGGATACATACTATATTGAGTAAATCCTGGCATTGCGTTCGTTTCATTAATATAAATAGTATTATCCTCAGTCAAGAAGAAATCTGCTCTCACTAGACCAGAACAATCCGTTGCTTTGAATGCTTCTACAGCCATATTTCTTAATGTAGTAGCTGTTTCTTCATCTATATCAGCTGGAATTTGAAGTTGTACCTTACCATCTTTATATTTTGATTTATAATCATAAAATTGTACATCTTTAATAACTTCTCCCGGTAAAGTCGTTTCTGGATAATCATTTCCTAATACAGCGACCTCTATTTCTCTTGCATCGACACCTTGTTCAATTACAAGCTTACGGTCAAATTGAAATGCTTCATCAATACCAGAAATGAGCTCTTCTTTATTTGTACATTTACTTATACCTACACTTGAACCTAAATTAGCAGGCTTTACAAAAACTGGATATTCAAGTTTATTTTGAATTAATTCAATTATATTATGTTCATACTTTTCATACTCACTTTTTAAGAAACTTACATATGGTAATTGTGGTAACCCTCTATGTGCAAATAAATGTTTCATTACTAATTTGTCCATTGAACTTGAAGCTGCAAGAACTCCATTCCCAACATAAGGTATATCTAGCACTTCAAATAGTCCTTGAATCGTACCATCTTCTCCGTTAGGACCATGTAATAGTGGGAATACAGCACTATATGCTTCACCATTATTACTTACTTCAAGTAATTTAGAAATTGGTGTTAGTTCAACGCATGTTAATTTTAATTGATCGATGTCAGTGATTTTTTCATTAATGGATTGTTCACTTTTAATCCAGTCACCATCATTCGTTATGTATATAATATCGATAATGTATTTAGTTAAATCAACTGAATTAATAACATTTTGTGCTGTTAATATCGATACATCATGTTCAGCACTTTTCCCACCATATATAATACAAATATTTTTTTTAGACATAAAGACGCCTCCAAGTAGATTGTTAGCCTATATTTTATCATGTTTACTACCTTTGATGCACCTATCAACATTACTATTTTAAAAATAACCATTTTGAGAATAGCAAAATTGTACCACTTTATGTACAATCAAGTTATAATGATAATTATGAAATTTAGCGTTAATTAAAGGAGTCTTTTAATGGAAACTTCTACTCGAACATTAAATAAATCGTTCCTAGAGAGAATTGATTGGCGATTAATTACAATCATTCTTATACTATTTGGGACAAGTTGTTTAATCATCAATTCAGCAATGTCTGGCGGGCAATATGAAACAAACTTCCTACTTAAACAAATCTTATACTATGTACTTGGGTTTCTTTTAGCAGTTGGCTTAATGTTTATTTCACCAAAGACTTTACGAAAGTATGTATGGATTATTTACATAATTGGAAACCTATCCTTAGTTGGTTTGTTAATATTACCAGAATCAAGTTTCACGCCTATCATAAATGGTGCAAAAAGTTGGTATAGACTTGGACCAATAAGTGTACAACCATCAGAATTTATGAAAATTATATTAATAATGGCACTGGCGAATGTCATTTATCAACATAATAGATTTACTTATAATAAATCTTTGACTAGAGATTTAAACTTATTAATGAAAATCGGTTTAACCTCATTAATACCAATGGCGTTAATTCTATTTCAAAATGATTTAGGTACAACGCTCGTATTAATTGCAATTATACTCGGTATCGTGATTGTTTCAGGTGTTACTTGGAGAATTCTAGCACCGGTATTTGTCGGTTTATTTGCTATTGGATCTAGTTTGATTTTGCTTATGATTTTTAAACCAAGTATTATCGAAAAAGTATCTGGTATAAAGACTTACCAACTGGGACGAATAAATTCTTGGTTAGACCCATATGCATATAGCTCAGGAGATGGTTATCATTTAACCGAGTCTTTAAAAGCTATAGGATCTGGACAAATATTTGGTAAAGGGCTAAATAACGGAGAAGTTTATATACCTGAAAATCATACTGACTTTATTTTTTCAGTTATTGGTGAAGAATTTGGGTTTTTAGGAACAATGGTCGTCCTTATTATCTTTTTAGCATTATTTATTCACTTAATAAGACTAGCAACAATAACGAGCCATCCATTCAATGTAGTCTTTATAATTGGTTACATATCATATGTATTGTTCCACGTTGTGCAAAATATTGGTATGACGATTCAGTTATTACCAATTACAGGTATACCACTTCCATTTATTAGTTATGGTGGATCTGCTCTATGGTCTCTCATGGCGGGTGTAGGTATATTATTATCAATTTTTTATCACGAAAAAGATAAATATACAGTATCAAAAGAAAATATAGAATCAGAATAAAACATTAAAAAAGCATCCTCAGCTGAGGATGCTTTTTTAAATTCACCATTATATTATTTTAGTTTGTTTGCAGCTACGTTAGGCAAACTACGCATTATTTCTATTCGTGACTTAGTTTCTGTTATGTTTACGCCTAATGATGATAAAAGTTTGACCACATTCTTTACCTTTGACTTAGGTTGATTCATGGGTACCACCTCTTATTCAATTTAGTTACCTTAACTACATTCTACTCTAAAATTATCAATTTGACTATAGTTCATTCGGACTATATTGTTATATTTTCGTTTGAATTGTTATGTTTTTATAATAATTATGAAAATTTTATTAAACTACTTCGTAACCTGCATCAAAAATTGCATTTTCAATATTATCTATACTTGCTGGATCTTGATAAACTACTCTTACTTGATTATCATCTGGACTTGCAACGACTTCACTAACACCGACTAATTGTCCTACTGATTCTTCTACTGCTTGTTTGCAATGCGCACATGACATACCTTCAACGTTTATAATTTGTTCTTTCATGTTAACACTCCTATTTATATATATTTTATTTAATTTTCTACCTTATTCTTTTAATTATATGCATATGTTTAATGACGGTCAAATACAACCTTTTCAATTTTATTTTAAATGTATTATACTAGGTTAAAGATAAAGAAACGGAGGCATTGGTATGGACTTTTTCTCGTATTTTTCATTTGATTTCTCCATCGTAGTATCAGTGCTACTTATTACGGCTTTTATTTTAAATGTCGTATTTGGATTTATTATTATCTTTTTAGAGCCAAGAGAAGCTGGCGCAATATGGGCATGGCTATTAGTACTGCTATTCGTCCCTATACTCGGGTTTATACTTTACCTATTATTTGGAAGACAAATTCAGAAAAAAAGTATCTTCAATTTAGACGAAGAAGACAAAATTGGCCTCGAACACATTATTAACGAGCAAATTAAAGCAATAGATGAAAATAATTTCGAAATTGATAAACCTGAAATTTACAACTATAAACATCTTATTCATATGCTTTTATATAATAATTCAGCATTCTTAACAACTGATAACAAAGTTGAAATGTTCACTGATGGTCATGATAAGTTTGATTCTCTTATTGAAGACATTAAAAATGCTAAAGAATATATCCATATTCAATATTATATTTTCAAAAAAGATAATTTAGGTAAAAAAATCTTAAAAGAACTTGAAAAGAAATTACAAGAAGGTATAGAAGTTAAAATGTTATATGATGATATGGGCTCTCGTAAGTTAAACTTATCATCCTTTAAAAAGTTTAGAGAACTAGGTGGCGAAGTTGCTAGTTTCTTTCCATCAAAGTTACCTCTAATCAACTTCAGAATGAATAATCGAAACCATAGAAAAATTGTCGTAATCGATGGGAAAATTGGTTATGTTGGTGGATTTAATGTTGGTGATGAGTACTTAGGCTTAGATAAAAAGTTTGGATATTGGAGAGATACACATTTAAAACTTGAAGGCGACTCAGTTAATGCATTGCAATTAAGATTTATGATGGATTGGAACTCTCAATCTACTCGTGATAAAATGATTTACGAATCTAGATACTTTCCAGATGTTGATTCTGGTGGAAAAGTTGGAATTCAGATTGCTTCAAGTGGTCCTGATGAAGAATGGGAGCAAATTAAATACGGTTATTTAAAAATGATTTCAGAAGCTAAAAAACATATTTATATTCAAACACCTTATTTTATTCCAGACTTGTCATTTTTAGATGCCATTAAAATAGCATCTTTATCTGGAGTAGATGTAAATGTGATGATTCCAAATAAACCTGATCATCCTTTCGTATATTGGGCAACATACGCAAATGTAGGAGAACTTGTTAAAGCTGGAGTAAATGTTCATATTTATGAAAAAGGCTTTATACACAGTAAAATGGTAGTTATAGACGATGAAGTCGTAAGCATTGGTACAGCAAATATGGATAATAGAAGTTTTGTCCTTAATTTTGAAGTAAATGCATTCATTTATGATCATGAAATTGCAAAAAATTCACGCCTTGCTTATAAAAACGATATGAAACATTCATCATTACTTACTGTAGAAAAATATGACAACAGAAGTACTTGGATTAAGTTAAAAGAAGGTATCGCTAGACTACTGTCACCAATATTATAAAAATTATGCAGGTAGAATCGATTATACATCCGTTTCTATCTGCTTTTTTAAGGAGAAAACGATGAATAAAGAAAAGATTATCTTAAATGCTGAAGCATACGTAAGACAACTACATCAACAAGATACTACTGGGCATGACTTCGAACATATTTTAAGAGTAAGATTTCACGCATTAGATATTGCACACTATGAAAAGGCAGATACCTTTGTTGTAGAGTTAGCTAGCCTATTACATGACTCTGTGGATAAAAAATTATTTAAAGATACTACTACAGCTTGGGAACAATTATACAAATGGATGAATGAAATGCAATTAAGTTCAGACATTCAAGACGAAATTGTTCATATACTTAAATTCATGAGTTTTAATGGTGGTAAAAACAATGGCAAATTAAAAAGTTTAGCTGGTAAAATTGTACAAGATGCAGATAGAATAGATGCTATTGGTGCAATTGGAATAGCGAGAACATTTCAATATGCAGGTCATTTTAAAGAACCAATGCATATCTCAACACAGAAACCTAGAAACTTAAATACTTTAAATTCAAGCCAGTACCATGATGAGCCAAATACGGCAATTAACCACTTCTATGAAAAATTATTATTATTGAAAGATATGATGAATACTGAAAGAGGAAAAGAAATTGCACAAGAACGACATTCGTATATGGAGAGCTTCTTAGAACAATTCTATAAAGAATGGGATGTTACAAAGAACGGAGAAGGACATAAATCCTAACTCAAAAGTATCTTACGATTTTGTTCGTGCATTTGCCAGAGGGTATGGCTCGAGCCTGTAGTCTCTCGCGCATACTATTCCCTCAGGCGTCCGCACTTACAAAATCGTTGTAAATATCCATTCTATACAAAAAAGAGCCTAGGATATTTATGTCCTAAGCTCTTTTTTTAAATTTATTTCTTTTTCTTTTTGTTAGAAACTAGTTTAGCTGGTTTCTTTTCTTTGTTTGCTTCTTGTTGATTTTTTTCATGTGCTTCGATAATAGGTTTCATTTCTTCTTCAACTTTATTGTTGTAGAACACGTTACCTAACCATGTTTGAACTACTAAGAATGCACCACCGACAGCCCAATATAAACCTAATGCTGAAGCTGAAATGTATGACATCCAGATAATCATAATTGGAGAAATGAACATCATCATTCTCATCATGTTTTTCTGTTCATCAGGAACATTGGCATATTTCATTGAAACAAATGCTTGTAGTGCATATATAATACCTGCAATAATTGTAATGAAAAGATCTGGTTGAGTTAAATTAAACCATAAGAAATGAGGATATTCTGTAATCCCGCCTTCTGTAGGGTATTTCAATACATAGAACAGACCCATAACAATTGGCATTTGAATGACAATTGGTAAACAACCCATATTCATTGGATTAATTCCGTGCTTTTTGTATAAAGCCATCATTTCTTGATTGGCTTCCATTTTTTCTTCTTGTGTACGAGCACGTTTAACTTTTTCTTGAATTGCTGTCATTTCAGGTTTTGCAAGTTTCATTTTTTCACGCATTAATTTTTGGTTTTTATACGTCTTCATCATAAATGGGAATAACGCAAAACGAACAATTAATGTAATAACGATAATAGCTAGACCATAGTTGTGATCCAAATTAGCACCAAGCCAATGAATAACGCTATCCATTGGTTTAACGAATGTATTATAAAAGAATCCATCCCTATTCTCAGGTTTAGAATAATCACAGCCAGCTAGCACAACCATTATACCGAATAATAATGGCCACAAAGCTTTTTTCTTCATTTTTCCACCTCTATTGATATACTCACATAAAGGTTATTCTATCATAGAATGATGACAACATAAATCAATATATTAATTTTATTAAAGAATTTTATATTGATTATGAAAGCCCTTCACAGTTTGTTCAATTTTTTCACTTTTTGCAATTGCTGATATAACACTTACACCATTTGCTCCTGCATCTATTAAAGGTAAGACATCTGCCTCTGTAATACCACCTATTGCAACGATTGGAATTTCATTATCGATTTTTCTAATATTTTTTATAAGGTCATATCCACCTTCTTTACCTGCATCATCTTTAGAAACTGTAGAATGTATTGGACCTGTACCGATATAATCTACTTCAGAAATATCCGATTTCTCATATTCATTGCTATTTGCGACACTTAATCCGATAATTTTCCCTTTAAACTTATCTATAAATTCTGATACATTGCGATCATCTTGACCAACGTGTATTCCGTCAGCGTTTAATTTCAAAGCTAAATCTACATCATCATTAATAATAAAAGGCACTTTATGTTTTTTACAAAGTTCAAATAAATCTTTAGCTAATGTTTCTTTTTCAATTCCCTTTTTACTATTTGTTCCTTTTTCACGAAACTGAAACATTGTGATGCCACCTATTAAAGCTTCTTTAACTACTTTATATAAATTTCTATCTGGTGTATCTTGACTGCCAGCGATAAAATATACTTTTAATTTATTTATATCAAACATTTATTTCACTACTTTCACTTTCTTATTTTCTGCTACTATTTCATCAGTTATGGCATGTAATTGATCTATCAAAGCAATTTGAAATGTCCCTGGCAAATGAGCACCTGGTTGTTGGCTAGCTATTTCGCTTGCAACATTATAAGTAGATAGTGCTTCTTCTAGATGATCAATTTTTATAGTTTTTTCGTTTGATAAAAATGCAGCTACAACACCACCTAATAAACAACCTCCACCAGTAACTTTAGTTAACATTTCACTTCCATTATTCAATGCTATGATTTTATTATCACAAGCTATAACATCCACTTTTCCAGTTAATATAATAGGTAAATTTAATTGTTGATGGGCTTTTTTAGCAATTTTAATAGCATCTAATGAAGCATCACTATCTGTTCCTTTCATCATTGTATCGTCTTCGATGAGTGCTAATATTTCTGAAGCATTACCTCTAATTACGTCAACTACTTCATCATTTAATAAAGTATTACAAAAAGTTTTTCTTAGTTGTGATGCACCAACCGCTACTGGATCTAGAATGACTGGCACACCGTTTTCATGCATGATTTCTGCATATTCTTTCATATCATAAGCTTTATCTGTTGTGATTGTACCTATATTAATTAAGAACGCACCTGCAGCTTTTGAAAATTCTTGAGCTTCTTCTGGTTCTTCGCTCATTGCTGGACTAACACCTAGAGATATTAACCCATTCGCTGTAAAGTTCTTTACTACATCGTTTGTATAACACACAATTAGTGGACTGTTTTCTCTTATATTATTTAATTTACTCATAATCTAATCCCTCTATTTTTTGATATGCAAAATGATTTACTGGTCCTCTTCCCTTACCTATTTCTGGTGTATATTGAATTGCTAAAGTTATAAATCTTTTAGCTACTTCGACTGCTTGTTCTATTGAATGACCTTTTGCTAACTCGGAAGTTATAACAGCACTGAATGTACATCCTGTGCCGTGTGTATGCTGTGTACTGAATCTTTCACTCTTCCAACTTCTCATTCCATCTTTCGTAAATAAGTAATCAATCGCATCACCTTCAAGATGGCCACCTTTTATGACAACACCATTAGTCCCAATTTCATTTAAGAAAAAAGCACCAGCTTTCTTAATTTCATCTTCTGTTTGAATTTTATAGCCAGTTATATCTTCCGCTTCTGGAATATTTGGCGTAACAACTGTAGCAAGTGGCAATAATATTTCTTTAAGTTTATTTTTCCCTTTGTCATCCATCAAGGCATAACCACTTTTGGCAACCATTACTGGGTCAATAACATAAGGCTTACCTGACTGTGCAATAAATGGTTTAATGACATTCATCATCTCTTGAGAGGCTATCATACCTGTTTTAATTGCATGTGGCTGCTCATCATCGAAGACACTCTTCAACTGACTTTCAATTACTTCTACGGGCAAATGATAAACATCTTGAACGCCTAAAGTATTTTGAGAAACAATACTTGTTGCTACAGCCATACCATAAACCCCTGAAGCTTGAAAAGATTTCAAATCAGCCATTATACCCGCTCCACCCGTTGGATCAGTTCCAGCTATTGTTAATGCTATATTTGGTTTTTTCATAATACGCCACCTCAAATTTAATTTTCATATTTATAAAATCTATACTATTTGATTATTACTTAATAAAAAAAGACCTCTTTCGTTAAAAAGAAGTCAATTAAGTGTAGTATAATACGCTAATTGACCACTTCCCTACGTTGGCATTATCCAAATCAAGTGTTAAGGGACTGATAAAATCATCTCAGCCAACAGGCGCCCCTAGTAGTCATTCATCTATTCAGTTAATTAAAGATTATCAAATTGAAGAGATACGGTCAAATTAAAAAATCGCCTAGGATATTTCCTAGACGATTGGATTAATATATTAATTCACTTTTAAATAAAGTGTATGGCTTACCACCAGTTATTTTGAGAACGGAATGATAATGCAGCGTCAACAGAACCGTAACGTTGTTTCGCATAATTTAACATACCTTTTGTTTGTTGTTCAACTGAACCTGTTCCCCATGATTCTTTAGTTTGACCAAGACCTCTATATCCTAATTCGTTAACAGCATTTGGATTACCGCTTGATTCTGGTAATACAATTGTATTCCACATAGCTTCAGTACCACCTGCAGCTAAGAATTGAGCTTTAGTTGATCCACCAGTGCTAGCTGTTGATGTTTGAGTAGTTCTTACTCTTTGAGCTGGCGCTTGGTAACTTTGTTGAGCTGGTGCTTTATATGCTTGTTGAGCTGGCGCTTTGTAAGATTGTACTGGCGCTTGGTAGCTTTGTTGTTGAGCTGGAGCTGCAACTTGTTCTTTAGTTTGTTGAACTGGCGCTTGTTGAGCTACTGGAGCTTGAGCTGGAACAGCTGATTGAGCTGGTGCTTGTAATGATAAAGTTTGTCCAACAATGATTAAGTCTGAAGATAAGTTGTTCCATGCTTTTAATTGAGATACAGTTACATCATATTTAGATGCAATTTTACCTAAAGTATCTCCTGAAACTACAGTATATTCTGTAGTTGATTCTGTAGCTGCTTTAGCTTCGTTAACTTTAATTACTTGATTAGGTAAGATTAAGTTAGATTTTAAACCGTTTTCTGCTTTAATAGCACTTACTGATGTACCATATTGTTGTGAAATACTATGTAAAGTATCACCAGATTTAACTGTATGAGTTGCTGCATCTGCTGTAGCTGTTACCCCTGTAGTAACTGCAATTGCCGCTGTTGAAACTGCTAATAATTTTTTCATGATTGAATGTTTCCTCCCGTAAGGTTTTCACTTTTTATATGATTTTTACTTTCTAAACTATACCATTATTTTTTATGTCATAGGTTACAGGTATATGAAAAAACAACACCTTATATTACAGTTAGATTACACGTATTTCTAAGTGAAATCTAGCGATATTTAAGTATAAAAGCCTTTGTTAAAGTATTTATAAAGATTGAGTAAAATTAATTATCAGACAATTTGTCATCTATATGTAATTTATTAAACAATTAATGTAACATATGTATACTTGCTGCCCTACAGCAAGACAGCAAGTTCTGGAATTTAGAATCAAGAATTATATAAAATAAACAGAAAGGATTTTTAAATTCGAAAGCATAATTGAAGCATATTTCTATGAAGATGGAACTTTTGATTTAGAAGATGTATTTTCATTATTTTCGCTTTCTTCTACTTTTTTAATGACATTTACAACGTTACTATATTGATTGTATAATTCGTCATCTATATTACTGTCACTATATTCTTTTGCAGTATTTTCTGCTCTTAACTTTTCTTTGTTTACTTTAGAAGAAAGATCTTTAGAATAACTTTCAGCACTTTCACTTATTAAGTCACTTATCTCCTCTTTAGACTGTGGAATAACTGACTTACTTGATGCAGGCATGTTTAAAAATTTAATTGTCTCGCATATTATTTCTGTTATATATTGTTTCTTATCTTCTTTAATATATGCTCGAGACTGACTTTGTCCAGTTAAAGCAACAAGTTGCCCTTTCTTAGTATATTCGTGAATATTATAAGCAAGCTTGCCGAAAGCCTTACACACAATGAAATCAACCGCAATAGTACCTTCTTTTGTTTTATAGCCACGTTCAACAGCTAAACAGAAAGTGGATATCATGATATCTCCCTTTTTGAAATACGCAGGATCTTTTGTTAAACGCCCTACTAATACAGATTTATTTAACATATGCTCACCTCCTTATACTTATAATATAATGAGATGGATATTTTTCGTCAAAGCCCATAATTATAAAAATTGAAAACTCTTTTTTCACTTTATTTATTGATTATTGTTATTTCACTTAAAAGTCCTTTATAATAGAAAGCAAAGTTAAACATTCGTAGATTTAACTATAAGGGGGATGTTTATGAAAACATTTAAAGCTGTACGCTTTCAAATTGTAAACGATGAACAAATTACGGAGTTTGAATTATTAGATGGTATTATCATTAATAAAGAAAACAGTGGAACTGGTTGGCTACTAGAAATATTAATATCAGATATCCATTATGATCAAATGAAAGATTATCACGATAATCAAACATTACTTGATACGCGAGTTGTAATTACAAGACCTTCTAATGATCCAGCATTATTTGATGCAACTATTAAATATATCCAACCTCTTGAAGAAAATATTTCAGTTGTATTTGAATGCCATATTTATACTTTAAGACAAGTCTATGCAGAAAGATTGCTAGAGCAACTTATTGACGAAGGGATATCAGGTGATGAGCTTAAAACATCATTTAACAGATTAATGCAATCTAAGCCAAAATTAAAAGACGAAAAAAGCAATATATAAAAAAAGAAAGAACAGATATCTGTTCTTTCTTTTTTTATTATTGATCTACAATAGCAAAGCTAATTTCACAGCTACACGCAATTTCTCCATCTACTGTAGCTTTAGCAGTACCTTTTCCTATTGGACCTTTAATTTTATTTATTTCTACTTCTAGTCTTAAAGTATCACCAGGTGTAACTTGTTTTTTAAAACGACATTTATCAATGCCTGCAAACATAGCTAATTTACCTTCATTTTCTTCTAAACGTAGCATTGCTACTGCTCCAGTTTGTGCTAGTGCTTCAACAATCAAAACACCTGGCATTACAGCATAATCAGGAAAATGTCCTTGGAAAAATGGTTCATTTCCTGCTACCTGTTTAATACCTACACAACGTTTACCATCTTCTAATTCTACTATTCTATCTAATAATAAAAATGGATAACGATGTGGAATTATTTTTTTAATTTCGTTAAAGTCATATATTGTCTCCATTATGAGCTCCTTCCAGTTAAATCAAAGATGTGTTGCCAAGTTTCAGGATTAAATACCCCAAATGGATTATGAAGTATACCATACCCAATCATAGTTCCAACAATAAATAACAAAATCATTAATACCAATAATATAAGTAATTTAATCCATAGTGGAATGACTCTATGCTCAACTTCCACTCCTTGAATTGTTTCTACCCTATTTTTTTGAAGTTTTTCTTTTAAATTTTTATATGGTGACTTTCTTTTTTTATCGTCAGACCTTGATGATTGTGTTTCAGCCATACTAAACCCTCGCTTTATCGTTTAACTTCCCTTGATCATTAATACGTTCTACGTCCGCACCTAATGCTTTAAGTTTACCATGAAAGTCAACATAACCTCTATCTAAATGTTTAAGTTCTGTAACATTTGTATAACCATCAGATACTAATCCTGCAAGTATTAAAGATGCTCCAGCTCTTAAATCAGTGGCTTTAACTTCAGCACCTTGTAATTTGCTGTTTCCAGTAACCATTGCACTTCTACCATTTATGAATATATCAGCATTCATGCGTTTAAATTCTTCAACATGCATAAATCTATTTTCAAATACAGTTTCAGTTACTTTACTCGTTCCATTAGCAGTTAATAATAATGCCATTATTTGTGACTGCATATCTGTAGGAAAACCTGGATGAGGCATCGTTTTAATATCAATCGCTTTAATTTCTCCTGGAACTTGGATATTTAATCCATCTTCAATGTCTGTAATTTGAACACCAGCTTCTTCTAATTTAGAAACTAAGCTTGTCATATGTTCTCTAATTGCACCAATTACGTTCACATTACCTCTAGTAATTGCACTAGCTATCATAAACGTACCTGCTTCAATTCTATCTGGAATAATTGAATGTTCTGCTCCGTGTAATTGTTGTACTCCAGTGATTCTTATTGTATCAGTGCCTGCACCATGTACTTGTGCACCCATTTCATTTAAATAATTGGCTAAGTCTACAATTTCAGGCTCTCTAGCAACATTTTGAATTTCCGTTTTACCTTCCGCTAATACAGCTGCCATCATAATATTTTGAGTAGCACCAACACTAGGGAAGTCTAAATAGATTTTCGTACCTTTAAGTCCGTTAGGTGTCGTTGCTTCAATAAATCCATTATGAAGCTCAATTTCTGCACCTAATGCTTCGAAGCCTTTTAAATGTTGTTCGATTGGTCTAGATCCAATTGCACAACCACCTGGTAATGCGACTCTAGCATGACCTTCTCTTGCTAATAATGGTCCCATTACTAATATACTGGCTCTCATTTTGCTTACATATTCATATGGTGCTTCAATTTTTAAAATATTTGATGCATCAACTTTAACAGTATTTTTATCTGCTTCATATTCTACATCTGCATTTAAATGTGTTAAAACAGTATTTATTGTATCAACATCACTTAGCTTAGGTACATTAGTTAATACACTTTGACCAGTGCTTGGTAAAAGTGTAGCTGTTAATATTGGTAGTACTGCGTTTTTTGCCCCTTCGACTACGACTGTGCCATTAAGACTCGCTCCGCCCTTTACGACGATTTTATCCATATATTTATCCTCCAAAAAAACTTTACTATAATTTATTTTACAAACGTATATATATATTAAATACACATTTTCCTTGATTCATAAACATCACCAAAACATTATACTACTTTTTTGTTCTTTTTTCATTTATTTATGTATTTTCTAGTGTTATTAGAATAGTAATTTTAATTGTAGCGAATATTGGAGTATATCTAAAATAAAACGACTTACAGATGTGCCTAATAAAATCGATAAAATAATAATAAATGTTTGAGCTTGCGCAATATGGTTTTTCTTAAAAATAAATTCTAGTCGAATGCCCTGTAGTGCCCAAAATGCAAGACAAACACAGATAACATGTAAAACGAGTCCTATTATACCTAATTGACCATAATATTCCATAACAAAATATCCCTTCTATAGTATAAAAAGGGCTGAGACATTAATTGTCTCAGCCTCTTAAAATATTATCTAAATTTAGCCACTTCAATTCGATTAATCGCACGATGAAGTGCACGTTCAGCACGTCTAAAGTCAACTTCGTCTCGATTACTATTCAATCGTTCTTCAGCACGTTCTTTAGAATTAATCGCACGGTCTTTATCTATTTCTTCGGCAGTTTCAGCCGATTGAACTAGAACTGTAACTTTATTGGTTCTTACTTCAACAAATCCTTCGGAAACAGCTAAATACTCTGTACCACTTGTTTTGTTTACTTTAACGTATCCAGTTTTTAAAGCTGCAACAGTTGGAATATGTCCAGCCATTACACCCATCTCACCAGTTTCAGTATGTAAAACAACAAGTTCTACTTCTTTTGCTGAGTAAACAGATCCATTAGGAGTGACAACATCTAAGGTAAATGTATTCATTTTCCATTCCTCCTAATTATTATTAGACCTCTACACCCATGTTTTTAGCATTTTCAAGAACTGCTTCAATACCACCGACTAATCGGAAAGCATCTTCTGGGATATGGTCATATTGTCCCTCTAGTATTGCTTTGAAATCTTGTACAGTTTGGCTAACTGGTACATAAGATCCTTTTTGACCAGTAAATTGTTCAGCTACGTGGAAGTTTTGAGATAAGAAGAACTGAATTCGACGTGCACGTTCTACAGTTTTCTTATCATCATCAGATAACTCATCCATACCAAGGATAGCAATGATATCTTGTAATTCTCTATATTTTTGTAAAGTTTGTTGTACTCGACGCGCAACATCATAATGTTCATCTCCAACAATTTCAGGAGTTAATGCACGTGATGTTGATGCTAATGGGTCAACTGCAGGGTAGATACCCATTTCAGTTAATTTACGTTCTAAGTTCGTTGTTGCATCTAAGTGAGCGAAAGCAGTTGCTGGCGCTGGGTCAGTATAGTCATCGGCTGGTACGAATACCGCTTGGATAGATGTAACTGATCCTTTATTTGTAGATGTAATACGTTCTTGTAATTGTCCCATTTCAGTAGCTAATGTTGGCTGGTAACCAACTGCAGAAGGCATACGACCTAATAGCGCTGACACCTCTGAACCTGCTTGTGTAAAACGGAAGATATTATCGATGAATAACAATACGTCTTGTCCTTGTTCATCACGGAAATATTCTGCCATTGTTAAACCAGAAAGTGCAACTCTTGCACGGGCACCAGGTGGCTCGTTCATTTGACCGAATACCATTGCCGTTTTCTTAATAACGCCTGAATCACTCATTTCATAGTATAAATCGTTACCTTCACGAGTACGTTCACCAACACCCGCGAATACTGAAATACCACCATGTTCTTGAGCGATGTTATTGATTAATTCTTGAATAAGTACTGTTTTACCAACACCGGCACCACCGAATAAACCGATTTTACCACCTTTAATATAAGGTGCTAATAAGTCTACTACTTTAATACCTGTTTCAAGAATTTCTACTTTTGTAGATAAATCTTCAAATTTAGGAGCTAAACGATGAATTGGGTCACGACGCACACTTTCATCAATTTCTTCACCTAAATCAATTTTTTCACCTAATACATTGAAAACGCGACCTAACGTAGCATCACCAACAGGTACCGATATAGCTCTGCCTGTATCAGTAACTTCTTGTCCACGTTTAACACCGTCAGTTGACGCCATTGCTATAGAACGTACAACATCATCACCAAGGTGTAAAGCAACTTCTAATGCTAAATCAAAGCTTTTGCCATCAGGGCGGTCTACTTTAACTGTTAATGCATTATTAAGTTCTGGCAATTCACCATGTGGAAATCGAACGTCAATAACTGGCCCTGTAATTTGCGTTACTCGGCCTAATCCCATGTAAATTCCTCCTAATCATTATTCGAGTGCTGCTGCTCCACCGACAATTTCAGTAATTTGCTGAGTAATTGCAGCTTGTCGAGCTCTGTTATATTGTAATGATAAATCATCTATTAATTCTGAAGCGTTATCTGTCGCATTCTTCATAGCTGTCATTCTAGAGGCATGTTCACTAGCTTTTCCATCTAATAATGCACCATAGATTAAACTAATTGTATATTGCGGTAAGATAACTTTTAATATTGTCTCTTTATCTGGTTCAAATTCATAACCAGCCATCATACTTGAACCTTTTCCAGTATCTTCATCAGATAAAGGAAGGATTCTTTTCGATTTCACTTGTTGTTCAAGAACACTTACAAAATGACTATAGTAAACTGTTAACTCGTCATAATATTCTTCTGTAAATAAATCTACAGCTTTTTCAGTTAATGCTTGAACATTTTTAAATGTTGGTTGGTCTGATAAGCCTACATATTCTTCAACTACGTTATATCCTCTAGCTTTAAAGAAATCTCGACCAACTCGACCTACAACAATAATTGCATATTCATCTTCATTATTGTTGTGTTTTTCTTTTATATCATTTACTACATTTTTTAAAATATTAGCGCTATATGGTCCCGCAAGTCCTTTATCACAAGTAATAACTAAGTAACCAGAACGTTTAACAGCTCTTGTCTTTAGCATTGGATGTGAAACATCTGAACTTTTAGAAGCTATTGCCGTTACTGCATCTTGAATCTTATCCATATAAGGTTGGAATGCATGAGCATTCTCTTCTGCTTTACGCAATTTAGAATTC
Source organism: Mammaliicoccus fleurettii (assembly GCF_003970575.1). Lineage (GTDB taxonomy): Bacteria > Bacillota > Bacilli > Staphylococcales > Staphylococcaceae > Mammaliicoccus > Mammaliicoccus fleurettii. The sequence goes on along the minus strand of NZ_RXWZ01000050.1, from coordinate 56,335 downwards.
GACACCATATTCATCGCTTTAGTAATTTGACTCGTTTTTTGCGTAGAAGTGATTCTTCCTTTGATTTCTCTTAGTGAAGCCACAATTTCACCACCTTTTATTTAAAGCTTAATATTACTCTATGTGAGATTTATTAAATACTTTTTTGAATGCATCGATTGCAGAAACAAATTTATCATCTGATGGTAATTGTTTTGTTTCACGAATTTCTTTAAATAGATCGCTTGCGTTAGCATCAATCCAATTTAAGAATTCATCTTCAAATCGTGTAATATCTTCAACTGGAATATCATCTAAGTGACCTTTAGTTAAAGCATATAAAATAACGACTTGACGATCTACAGTCAATGGCTTGTTTTGATCTTGTTTAAGTACTTCAACAGTACGTTTACCACGCTCTAATTTAGATTTAGTAGCTTGGTCTAAATCAGAACCAAATTGAGCAAATGATTCCAACTCACGATAAGATGCTAAATCTAGACGTAATGTACCTGCTACTTTTTTCATAGCTTTGATTTGAGCAGAACCACCAACACGTGATACTGATAAACCAGCATTGATAGCAGGTCTTACACCTGAGAAGAATAAATCAGACTGTAAGAAAATTTGTCCGTCTGTAATTGAAATAACGTTTGTAGGAACATAAGATGAAATATCTCCAGCTTGTGTCTCAACAAATGGTAACGCTGTAATTGAACCACCGCCTAAATCATCATTCAATTTAGCAGCACGCTCTAATAAACGACTGTGTAAGTAGAATACATCACCTGGGTATGCTTCACGACCTGGCGGACGACGAAGTAATAGAGATAACTCACGATAAGCTGCTGCTTGTTTAGTTAAATCATCATATACGATTAATACATGTTTACCATTAAACATGAACTCTTCACCCATACTTACACCAGCATAAGGTGCGATATAAAGTAAAGGTGCTGGTTGTGCTGCTGATGCAGAAACAACTATTGTATAATCTAAAGCACCGTGTCTACGTAATGTTTCAACCGCAGTACGTACAGTAGATTCTTTTTGACCAATAGCAACGTAAATACAAATCATATCTTCGTCTTTTTGGTTAAGAATCGTATCAATTGCAACTGTTGTTTTACCTGTTTGACGGTCTCCAATGATTAACTCACGTTGTCCACGTCCAATTGGTACTAGTGCGTCAATTGCTTTAATACCAGTTTGTAGAGGTTCGTCAACTGATTTACGATCCATTACACCAGTTGCTGGTGATTCAACAGGACGTGTTTTTGACGTATTGATTGGACCTTGTCCATCAAGTGGTTGTCCTAATGGGTCTACAACTCGTCCAATTAATTCTTCCCCTACAGGTACTTCCATAATACGACCAGTACGTTTAACCTCGTCGCCTTCTTTAATACCTTCAGCAGGTCCTAAAATAACGATACCTACATTATTTTCTTCTAAGTTTTGTGCTAAACCTAAAACGCCAGTATGGAATTCTAATAGTTCGCCTGCCATAACGTCGTTTAAGCCATGAGCTAATGCAATACCATCTCCGACTTGGATTACTGTACCAACGTCGGTAACTGACATTTCTGACTCATAGTTTTCTATTTGAGAGCGTAATAAAGCACTGATTTCTTCAGCTTTAATGGCCATCTATGTCACTCCTTAATATTATTTCATTTGTTGAAATGATTTTGTTAATTGATTTAAATCATTCTGAATTGAGCCATCGTAAACTTTTGTACCAATGGATACTCGAATGCCACCAATTAGTGAATCATTAACTTGATTTTCTAATATGAGTTTTTTCAAACCCGTTCTTTTAATAAATGCTTTACCAATTTCATCTAACTCTTCATTTGATAATGGATAGACAGATTCCACTTTCATTAAATCTTGACTATGTACCTGATTGTAAATTTTTCTGTAATCTCCATCAATTTCTGGAATTAAAGATAATTTACTATTATTAGCTAGTAAGAATAATGTATTTAATAATGGTTTGGAAACACCTTTAAATACGTTCTCTACAAATTGTTGTCGTTCATTTTTTGCTAATTTAGGATTATTATCAATTGCTCTTACTTCACTTAATAGACCTTTAACGCTTATTGTTATTTGATCAAGCTCATTTAAAATGTCATCTGTTAAGTTTTGTTCTTCTGCTACATCATATAGTGCTTGGGCATATTTTTGACTTATGTTCGCCATTATTTATCCCCTGCCTCTTTAATGTATTTTTCAACAAGGTCTTTTTGGTCTTGTTCAGAAATTTCTTTATTAATTACTTTAGAAGCAATTAGTACAGAAAGTTCAGAAACTCTGTTGTTTATTTCAGAAATAGCTCTTTGTTTTTCTTGTTGAATTTCTGCTTGAGCTGATTGTACTAAGCCATTTGCTTTAACATTCGCATCATTGATAATTTGCTCTTGTTGTGTTTTTGCTTGATGTTTAGCATCGTCAAGAATCGTTTGTACTTCTTCTTGAGTCTTTCTAAGTAAATCTTTATTTTCTTCTTCTAATTTTTTAGCTTTTACTTTTGCATCGTGAGCATCATCAATATCTTTGTTGATAGAGTTTTCACGCTCATCCATGATTGATTTCAACGGTCCCCAAGCAAACTTTTTTAATAAAGCTAACAGGACGATAAATGTGATTAATGTGAATAATGCTGTTCCCCATTCGACACCACCACTTGCTGCACCTAAAACTAATACGTTTTGATCCACTGCCAATTACACTCCTTTCATTGCAAATAAAGATGTAAAACATCTCATAAATGAATGGCGAAATCCTTTTTAGATAGACTTCGCCTGTTCTAAAAATATGTTAATTTATCGATTCATTACCATGAATGCTACTACTACTGCAATGATAGGAAGGGCTTCAACTAAACCAACACCGATAAACATTATTGTCATTAATGGACCACGTGCTTCTGGTTGACGTGCTACACCTTCTACTGTTCTTGATACGATAAGACCGTTACCAATACCTGCTCCTAATGCTGCTAAACCAATCGCGATTGCTGCTGCTATTACACCTAAACTCATTATAAATTCCTCCTAAGAATTAAAAATATTAATTGTTTTTTTAAATTATATATTAATGATCGTCTGCCACTTTATGGGACATATAAACCATTGATAACATTACGAATATGTACGCTTGAATTGATCCAATGAAAATTGAGAATCCTTGCCATACTATCGCTGGTAAAATTGCACCGAAAAGACCAAGTGCGCCTCCTGCTGCTAATGTTGCTAATAAACCTAGTAATACTTCACCTGCAAATATATTACCGTATAAACGTAGACCAAGCGTTAATGTTGAAGCAAATTCTTCAACAATTTTGAAAGGTACCATAAAAGCAACAGGTTGTACGAACGATTTCAAGTATGCTCCTGTTCCACGCATTTTAACACCATAATAATGTGTCAGTAGAACCATCAATGTCGCTAAAGTTAAAGTAACTGTTGGATCCGCAGTAGGTGATTTCCACCATAATGTATGCCCAACAACAATTGAGAACGGTAACCCTAGCATATTTGATACAAATATGAAGAATATTAACGTAACTGCTAAGAAATGAAATTTTCCTCCGTCTTTCCAAGCCATATTACTTTGGATAATACCTTTAACAAAGTCAAATACCCATTCAATAAAGTTTTGTGCACCACTAGGTCTAACTTTTAGGTTTCTAGTACAAAAAACGGCTATTCCAAAAACGATTACAGCAGAAACTACTAACATTAACATACTCGAAAGATTGAATAATAAATCAAATCCTCCCAAATTGATGGACCACATAGGTGATTCGTGTTCCATATCTTCACCTCTTTTCACAATTTTAATTATTTAATCGAGACTTTTAAGAGACCTAAACATAATTAAGACATATGCAATCATAAGTCCAAATAAAATCCCAATAATATCAACAATTAGTGGATATTTAAGCCAAAAACAGCATGCAACGATTGTCACAAGATATCTGACCCAGTTTCCTGTTGATAATTGTAATGATTCAGCATTTTTTGCTCGATTGAGGTAAACTTCCCATGAAAACAAGTTAACAGCTGATGCTATTGTTCCAATAATGAGTCCTAAAATAAACTCATGTTTCAAGAAGAAATACACTACAACTAGAATAATAATGAAAAAAATAAAATACTGTAAATAAGACTTAAAAAAGCCCTTTATATCAAACATTCAGCTGAAACTCCTTAAATAAGTGGTATATCTTTGAAAACCGTTTCATCACACAATTTTCATGATAATATAGTGGCCCTATAGTGTCAATACTATGACAAAAATAGAAAATATTTTTTTGTCATTTATTTGTCACAGAATTGACACAAACCACCACTTTTATTATTTTGTTTTAAATGGTTCTGGTGCTTCTGTCAAAATATCAAAATAATATTTAATATTTTCACAAATTCTCTTAGAAGCTTTTCCATCACCATATGGATTTTGAGCAATGCTCATTCTTTCGTATAATGCTTGATCAGTTAACAATGTTTTCGTTTCTTTATAAACATTGTCTTGCTCTATTCCTACAAGTTTTAATGTACCCGCTTCAACGCCTTCAGGTCTCTCAGTTGTATCTCTTAAGACAAGTACTGGTTTACCTAATGATGGCGCTTCTTCTTGTACACCACCTGAATCTGTAAGGATTAAGTGTGAGTTTGCAGCAAAGTTATGGAAATCTATAACTTCTAAAGGCTCTATCAATTCTATACGCTCATGATCACTCAAAATTTGATTGGCAATATTTCTAACTTTTGGATTTTTGTGCATTGGATAAACTACTACAACATCTTCATGCTCTTCAACGATTTGTCTAACAGCTTTAAAAATGTTCTCCATAGGTTTACCAATGTTCTCACGTCTATGTGCAGTTAATAATACGATACGTTTACCTTTATGACGATTAATGATATCACTTTCGTAATCATCACTTACAGTAGTAGATAACGCATCAATAGCTGTATTACCTGTAACAACAATAGATTCCTCTTTTTTATTTTCCTGAAGTAAATTATGTTTAGACTGATCAGTTGGTGAGAAGTGTAAATCAGCAAGGACCCCCGTCATTTGTCGATTCATTTCTTCTGGGAATGGAGAGTATTTATTCCAAGTTCTTAACCCTGCTTCTACATGGCCAATTGCAACTTCATTATAAAAAGCTGCTAAACTGCCTGCAAAAGTAGTTGTTGTATCTCCATGTACCAATATCATATCTGGTTTCGCTTCTTGAATAACACTTTCAAGTCCACCTAACACTCTAGATGTTACCTCAGATAGTGTTTGACCTTGTTTCATAATGTTTAAATCATAATCTGGAGTAATGTCGAATGTTTCTAGAACTGAATCTAGCATTTCTCTATGTTGAGCAGTTACAACTACAATTGGTTGTAACTCCGGATCATTTTTTAACTCTAAAACTAAAGGTGCCATTTTGATGGCTTCAGGTCGCGTACCAAATATTGTCATAATTTTCTTCATTGTAATAAAATCCTCCTAATATTATTTAGTGCCAAATAATCGATCACCAGCATCACCTAAACCAGGTGTTATATAAGCATGGTCATCTAATTTTTCATCTAATGCAGCAATGTAAATATCTACGTCATCATGCGCTTCTTGTAATGCTTTAACCCCTTCAGGTGCAGCAATTAAGCCCATAAAACGTATTTTATTTGCTCCACGATTCTTTAATGACTGAATCGCTTCGATTGCTGATGCACCAGTAGCAAGCATAGGATCTACTACAATTATTTCTCTTTCTTCTATATCTTGTGGTAATTTCACAAAATATTCTACAGCTTCTAATGTTTCAGGATCACGGTATAAACCGACATGTCCAACTCTTGCAGCTGGAACAAGCTTCATTATACCGTCAGTCATGCCTAATCCTGCACGTAAAATAGGAATAAGCGCTAATTTCTTACCAGATAATCTTTGAGCTTTCATCTTAGTTACTGGTGTCTCAATTTCGACTTCTTTCGTTTCGAAATCTCTTGTAACTTCATATGCCATAAGCATACCTACTTCGTCGACAAGCTCTCTAAACTCCTTAGTGCCAGTTTTTTGATCACGAATATAACTCAATTTATGCTGAATTAATGGATGATCAAAAACATGTACTTTACCCATAAGTCTAGCCTCCAATAAATATTTATTTGTTGTAAAGTGGGAACTTAGAAGTTAATGATAATACACGTTCATGTGCTTCTTTCAATGTTTGTTCATCTTCTGGGTTTTTTAGCACTAATGCTATAATGCGACCCACTTCTTCAACTGCTTCTTCATCGAATCCACGTGAAGTAACAGCTGGTGTTCCAAGACGAACACCACTTGTTACGAAAGGTTTCTCTTGGTCAAAAGGTATTGTGTTTTTATTACATGTAATACCTATTTCATCTAATGTATTTTCAGCTAACTTACCTGTTATACCAAGTGAACCTTTAACATCTACACAGATTAAATGATTATCAGTACCTCCAGATACAATTCGTAAACCTTCTTCTTCTAATGTTGCAGCTAATTTTTGAGCATTCTTAATTACTTGTTTTTGGTATTCCTTAAATTCTGGTTCTAATGCTTCTCCAAATGAAACAGCTTTCCCTGCGATAACATGCATTAATGGACCACCTTGTATTCCAGGGAAAATTGTTTTATCAATTTCTTTAGCATATTCTTCTTTACAGAAAATCATGCCCCCTCTTGGTCCTCTTAATGTTTTATGCGTAGTTGTAGTAACAAAGTCAGCAAATTCTACAGGATTTTGGTGTAAACCAGCTGCTACTAAACCAGCGATATGTGCCATATCTACCATTAATTTAGCGCCAACTTCATCTGCAATTTCTTTAAATCGTTTAAAATCAATTTGTCTTGGGTAAGCAGATGCACCAGCGACAATTAATTTTGGTTTTGCTTCTTTTGCTACTTTCAAAATTTCATCATAGTCGATTTGTTCATCTTCTTTAGAAACACCATACTCTACAAAGTTATATAACTTCCCACTAAAGTTAACTTTAGATCCATGAGTTAAGTGTCCTCCATGACTTAAGTTCATTCCAAGCACAGTATCACCAGGCTCTAAAGCTACAAAGTACACAGCCATATTCGCTTGTGATCCTGAATGAGGTTGTACATTAACATGGTCTCCACCGAAAAGTGCTTTAGCTCTATCACGCGCTAAATTTTCCACGATATCAACATAGTCACAGCCACCATAATAACGACGACCAGGATAACCTTCTGCATATTTGTTTGTTAACACAGAACCTTGAGCTTCCATTACTGCTTCAGAAACAAAATTCTCAGATGCTATTAGTTCAATATTATTATTCTGTCTATCAAACTCTTTTTCCATTGCTTTGAAAAGTTCTTCGTCTTGCTTTTTAATTAATGACATGTACAATCCCTCACTTTTAAGAATTTAATACTTAGCTCTTGCGCCACCAATTAGCTTGGGGCGACTTTTAGCTACTGTAACAATAGCTTCTCCGATATTTTTAGTATCAATAGATATCGGTACTGCGACGTGCTTTAAATGCATACCAATTAATGTCTGACCAATATCAATGCCTTTATCGCATTGAATGTGTTCAACAACAACTGGGTCTTTCATGTGTTGATAAGCATAGGTTGATAAACTTCCTCCAGCGTTCACTTGAGGTATAACAGAAACTTCGGCCATTGAATAAGCATCGAATACTTCACGTTCTATAGTAATAGCACGATTAATATGCTCACAACCTTGAAAAGCAAAACGAACACCTGTCTCTTTATGTATCAATTCAAGACTATCAAACAGTTCTTTAGCTATTTCGATTGATCCATCTGATCCAATTTTAGAACCTCTTACCTCTGAAGTGGAACAACCGATGATGCATAGTTCATTCTTATTAAAGAATCCAATTGAATTAAGCTCATCCAATAATTGTTTTAAATGCTTAATCATGAACAACCGCCTTCAATCTTATCTATACGTCGTTGGTGTCTTCCGCCTTCGAATTCACTTGTTAACCAAGTTTTGACGATGAGAAGTGCCAAACCTTCGCCTATAACACGTTGGCCCATTGCTAATACATTAGAATCATTATGTTGTCTCGTAACTTCTGCGGTAAAAACATCATGCACAAGTGCACAACGAATCCCCTTTACCTTGTTCGAAGCAATAGACATACCAATTCCAGTTCCACAAATCAAAATTCCTTTATCAAATGTTCCATCTGCAACACTTTCTGATACCGGTCTTGCATAATCAGGATAATCTACTGATTCACCTTCATGTGTACCAAAGTCTTTATATTCAATGTTCATTTCATCAAGTAATCTTTTTATTGCTTCTTTGTATTCAAAGCCACCATGGTCTGCTGCAATAGCTACTTTCATCTTCCCACCTCCCAATTTGTTTATACATTAATATTATAACGTATTTTCTATGTGTGTTATAGGTATTCTGCAAATTATTTGAATTCTTAACTACTCTGTAATAATTCTTTTATGAGAATACTCAGTTCTTCATAAGTATTTTGATAAATATTTTGTGGTCGCCCATAAGGATCAGAAATATCTCCTTTTTCACCTTTTACATACTCTTTTAGTGTATGAATATTTCCATGATTAAATTGTGACTCTAAAATCAGTTTATGGGATTCAGTCATAGTTAGTATTAGATCTGCATCTAAATCACTTGCTGAAAACTGTTGGGCTGTTCCAGGAACCGGTAAATTATTATTCATAATTATTTCCATAGATTGTATCGAAATAGGTGTACCCTCAAATGCAGAAATTCCCCTTGACTGAATGTCATAGTTTGGTTTTATGTCTTTAGCAATGGCTTCAGCTAAAGGACTTCTACATGTATTTCCAGTACAAATAAAAACTATTTTCACAATTCATCTTCTCCTTTTATATTATGGCCACTTGCTTTATCTATTCTGTTCATTAATGCAACGGTAGATTCATTTCGAATATATCCACTTATTAATATTTTATCTATATCTATAAGTTGGTCAGCTATTCTTAAAGCATCATATAAATCGTGATGCGCACCTTTAATATCTTTTGCATTTTTTCCTAATGGTATAAAAATCATTTCTTCTGAAATAAGTGATTCTATACTTTTAGGTCCAATAACAGCTATTCTCTCATCTTTATATACTGAACTTTTAATCGGTTTAGTTATACCTCCTTCAACCAATGTAACTGGTTGTGAAGGTGCATAATGTTTATATTTCATTCCAGGTGCTATTGGTTTCTCTATATCCATTTTTTCATTAACAACACTATTAGGTAATGCATCATTAATCATCTCAGTCGTTATTGATCCTGGTCTAGCTATTTTAAAAGGGAAACTTGTACAATCTATTACTGTACTTTCAATACCTTCATCTACGTCTTCCGCTTGAATAATCCCAAAAATTCTACCTTCTAAATCATGCTTCACATGTTCAAATTTAGTAGGAGATGGTCTGCCACTAACATTTGCACTTGGTGCTGCGATAGGTAAATTAGTCAATTGCAGTATTTCTCTACCAATAATATGACTTGGCATACGTACCGCTACTGAATTTAAACCTCCTGTTACTCGATCACTTAAAAATCCTTTTTTATACGGAACTATAAATGATATCGGCCCTGGCCAAAAAGCATCCATTAATATTTCTGCTTCTTTTGATATATTTTGAGTGAAATCATTTAACTGTGATTTATCATGAATATGAATAATTAGTGGATTATCTGAAGGTCTCCCTTTTGCTATATATATTTTTTTTACTGCTTGTTCATCTTTAGCATTTGCGCCTAAACCATACACAGTTTCAGTAGGTAATGCGATAAGCTCATTTTGTCGATATCCTTCAACGATTTGATTGATTTGTGGATAACTTTGTAAGTTGTGAACATACTTACGCACATCCCAAACGTATGTTTCCAAGGCATTTCTTCCCTTCTTTAAAGCATTTATTATATAAAAATAAAAGTTATACACACAATGTGGATAACTCCAGTCATTTCGTGTATAACTTTTATTGATTTATCCAATTAAATTGTATCATACGATTGTTTTGATTTATATCTTTGATAATTTCTAAGTTTTCTATATTATAATTTTCTTGAATGTAAGTTTTTAATATATCACCTTGCAAATAACCTATTTCAAATATAACAAGTCCACCTTGTGTTATTACTTTATCAAGATTCGATAGAATGTCTTTATATATAGCTAACCCATCATCATGAGCAAACAAAGCTAAATGCGGTTCGTAATCTAATACAGTCTCAGCCATTTGATTTTGCTCGTCATATGAAATATAAGGAGGGTTAGATACTAAAATATCCACTTGAATATTTCTATCAATAAGTGGCTTTAGAGATTCTCCTAATAAAAATTCAACTTCAGTTTCTAAAAGTTTTGCATTTTCTTTTGCTATTGCTATTGCATTAGGACTAATATCAGTTGCTATAACTGACAAATCCGGTCGCTCTTTTTTTAATGAAATAGCTATCGCTCCAGATCCAGTACCAATATCGCACAAGACTAAATGCTTCTTATGAATCTTTTGTAGAGTTTGATATACAAGTTCTTCAGTTTCTGGTCTTGGTATCAACACATCTTTGTTTACTTTAAATTTCCTACCATAGAACTCCGCAAATCCAGCAATATATTGTACAGGTTCTCCTTTATACATACGTTCTCTATAAGACAAATATTCACTCAGTATGTTTTCAGGTACTTTTTCTTGAAAATTTAAAGCTATTTCGGTTCTCGACATCCTAGTAATATCTTCTAATAGCCAATCAGCACGAGAGGTTTCAAACCCTCGTGCTGATAATTCATCATAAGTTTCTTTTAATAACAATTGAAAATTATAATTGTCCATTATTAAGTTCTTCCAATTTCTCTGTTTGTTCATGCATTGTTAATGCATCTATTATTTCGTCAACTTTACCTTCCATTATTTGATCTAATTTTTGTAAAGTTAGACCTATACGATGATCTGTTACTCTATTTTGTGGATAATTATATGTTCTTATTCTTTCAGAGCGGTCCCCTGTACCTACTGCTGATTTTCTCTTTTCAGCATATTTCGCATTTTCTTCTCGAACCATCATATCGTAAACTCTAGCTTTCAATACTTTAAAAGCTTTTTCACGGTTTTTAATTTGTGATTTTTCTGATGATGTAGCAACTATTCCAGTTGGTACATGTGTAATACGTACTGCAGAATCTGTTGTGTTAACGTGCTGTCCACCAGAACCACTTGAACGATAAGTTTCTATTTTCAAATCTTCAGTTCTAATATCTATTTCAACGTCTTCTGCTTCTGGTAATACAGCAACAGTTGCAGTCGATGTATGAATTCTGCCACCTGATTCAGTTTCTGGAACACGTTGTACACGATGCGCACCATTCTCATATTTAAGTTTACTGAATGCACCATTACCTTGAATTGAGAAACTCACTTCTTTGTATCCACCATGATCGCTTATATTTTCTTCGACAACATCAATTTTATATCCATTAGCTTCTGCAAATCTAGAATACATTCTAAATAAATCACCTGCAAAGATTGCTGCTTCATCCCCACCAGCTGCACCACGAATTTCCATAATTACGTTTTTATCGTCATTAGGGTCTTTAGGAATCAATAATAATTTTAATTCTGATTCTAATTCTGGAACACGTTTAGTTAGACTATTAATTTCTTCTTTCAACATTTCTTGGTCTTCTTTGTCTGAAGTTTCATCTAACATTAATTTAGCATCTTCAATGTCACCATTTACAGATTTATAAGTTCTATATACATCGACAGTTTTTTGTAAATCAGATTGTTCTTTAGAGTATTTTCTCAATTTGTCAGTATCTGATACTACGTCTGGATCGCTTAACAATTCATTTAACTGTTCGTATCTATTTTCAACAATTTCTAATTGATCAAACATTTATATCACTCCTTGTTTCGGTTCTTATTATATGATGATCTCTACATCTCGGTTCATAACTTTCGTCTGCTCCTACTAAAATAATTGGATCATCAATATGAGCTGGTTCACCATTTATTAATCTTTGTGTTCTACTTGATGGTGCACCACATACTGCGCAAACAGCTTGCAATTTTGTAACGATTTCAGCAACTGCCATCATTTCAGGCATAGGTTCAAAAGGTACACCTTTAAAGTCCATGTCTAAACCTGCTACAACTACACGATAGCCCTCTTCTGCTAATTTTTGAGCTACTTCCACAACTTCATTGTCGAAAAATTGAACTTCATCTATTCCAATTATATCAATACCTTGTAAATCACGATGTAAAATTTCACTTGAGTGCTCTATACTTATTGCATCTAGTTGGTTGCCATTGTGAGATACTACAGCTTCTTCACTATAGCGATTATCGATAGATGGTTTAAATACTATTACATTTTGTTTAGCATATAAACCTCTTCTCAGACGTCTTATAAGCTCTTCTGACTTACCACTAAACATGCTTCCGCAAATACATTCTATCCATCCGGAATGGTAATTTTCGTACATATTACTTATCCACCTTTTTCAACATAATCGCTTAATTATATCATATTATTTTTACATATTTATTAATAATTACAAAAAAAGCATCCTTTAAAAAAGGATGCTTGATTCGCTTCATAATTAGTTGTTTGATTTGAAACCAAATTTTTTGTTGAAGCGTTCCACACGACCATCCGCAGATGCGAATTTTTGACGTCCTGTATAGAATGGATGTGAATCTGAAGAGATATCTAAACGGATAACTGGGTATTCGTTACCATCTTCCCATTCCATAGTTTCGTTAGAACTACGTGTTGAACCACTTAAGAATTTGAAGTCTGTAGTTGTATCTAAAAAGATAACTTTATTATACTCTGGATGAATTCCTTGTTTCATTTTTTTCAGCTCCTTTGCCCTGAACCATCTGGAACAGAGTTTATTTGTGACTAATTCACTCAATACTTACATATTATATATGTTGAAGAATTAAATTGCAACCTTAAATTTATATAATCGGTTTACCTGTCTTGGCACTTTCAACCATTGATTTTCTTAAAACTTCAAAGAATTCAGCATTAGACTTAGTACGTTTTAATTTTCTTATAAATCTTTCAGAAAAATCATTCTGATCCGTAAATAAATTACGTAATTGCCATATCATTTCAAGTTCATTAGTTTCTAACAACAATTCTTCTTTACGAGTAGAACTTCTTCTAATGTCAATAGCAGGAAACACTCTTTTTTCTGATAGTTTACGGTCTAAATGAAGTTCCATGTTACCTGTACCTTTAAATTCCTCATAAATCATATCATCCATACGTGATCCTGTTTCAACTAAAGCTGTAGCTAGAATTGTTAAACTACCTCCAGCTTCGATATTTCTTGCCGCTCCAAAGAAATGTTTTGGTCTATGAAGTGAAGCCGGATCTAAACCACCAGATAGTGTTCTACCACTTGGCGGTACGACTAAATTATAAGCTCTAGCAAGTCTTGTGAGTGAATCCATTAAAATAATAACATCTTCACCAATCTCAACTAAACGTTTAGCTCTTTCCAATAACAATTCTGCAACTTTTACATGGTGTTCAGGTGGCTCATCAAAAGTAGAGTTAACAACTTCTGCTTGTTCAACTGAACGTTCTATATCTGTTACTTCCTCTGGGCGTTCTCCAATTAATAATATAAATAATTTTGCTTTAGGTTGGTTAATTGCAATTGCATTTGCAATTTCTTTAAGCAATGAAGTTTTACCAGCTTTTGGAGGTGCAACAATCATGCCACGTTGACCAAGACCTATTGGAGTAATTAAGTCCATAATTCTTGTTGAGTGCTTTTTATCTGTTGTTTCTAATCGGATACGTTCTTGTGGGTATAGAGGAGTTAATGCTTGAAAGTGCGGTCTTTTCTTTACTTCTTCTGCATTTTGATCATTTACAAAATCAACTTGCAGTAATCCATAATATTTTTCATTTTCTTTAGGCTTTCTAACTTTACCCGTTACTTTGTCACCTTTTTTAATTTCGAAACGTCTAATTTGACTAGCAGATATATAAATATCTTTCTCGCCTTTGGAATAATTTACAGTTCGAAGAAAACCATAACCATCTGGTTGAATATCATCTAGGATACCTTCCATATAGTAATTACCGTCTTTCTCCATTTGAGCTTCCATAATAGCTAAGACAAGTTCTTTTTTATTTAATTTACTATAATTTGTTATTCTAAATTCTTTTGCCTTAGTTGTTAATTCTTTAGTTGTATAATTCTTGTATAATTCGTGAAACGATTCATACTGTGGACTTGTTCTAACTCTTTCAGCCATTTTTATGACACCCATTTCTTAAAATCTAATTCTTTTATTGTAATACCAGATTTATAATCTGCCTTTAAACTATAGCATTTTTTTAGGATGATGACAAAATAAGTTATAGGTATAAATAAGAAAAATAGCTGCCTTTGTGAACACTTCTTGCACGTTTCTTTTATATAATATGACTTATAAGCACACTTTCAATCCAGTCATCTATTGTCATTATAATGATTAGAGGCTGAGACAATTAATTGTCTCAGCCTCTTCCAATTTAAACTTTATTTATAATAACCAGGGATTGCTTTTACTTCTAGGAATTCTTCAATTCCGTAGTCTCCCCATTCTCTACCAATTCCTGATTGTTTGTAACCACCGAATGGTAAGTTTGGTTGTCTGCCTGCATCATTAATTTCAACAGTACCTGCTTCTAATAATTTAGAAACTTCTCTTACTTTATCTTTATCGTTTCCGTATACGTATGCTGCTAAACCATAAATTGTATCGTTTGCAATTTCAATTGCTTCATCAAGGTCTTTATAAGTAATGATTGTACCTACTGGGCCAAATATTTCTTCTTGAGCAATTGTCATATCATTTGTAACGTCTGTAAATAATGTTGGTTTAACAAAATACCCTTTTTCTAGTCCTTCAGGTTTACCTACACCACCGTGAAGTAATGTTGCACCTTCATCGATACCTTTTTGGATATAGCTTTGTACAGTATCAAATTGTTTTTTAGATACTACAGGACCTGTATCTTGACCTTCTTCTCTTGGGTTACCAACTTTAACATTTTCAATTGCTTTTTTAGCTGCAGCAATAAATTCATCTTTAATGCTTTCTGGAACTAATGTACGAGTTGCTGCTGTACATACTTGACCTGTATTTTGTACGAATTTAGCAACTGCGCCTTTGGCAGCTTTTTCAATATCCACATCATCTAAAACTACTAATGGAGATTTACCACCTAGTTCTAATGATACTTTTTTGAAGTCTTTAGCTGAGTTTTCCATAATTTTTCTACCTGTTGGTCCTGAACCTGTAAATGACATCATACGAACATCAGGATGACTACTTAATGGATCACCGACACTTTGTCCATCACCAGTCACTAAGTTAAATACACCTTTTGGCACGCCAGCTTTTTCAAATATTTCAGCTAAAATAATTGCCGCAAATGGTGTTTCTTCGGATGGTTTCAATACTACTGGTGAACCTGCAGCAAAAGCACCTGCTAATTTCAATGAAGTTTGATTAGTTGGGAAATTCCAAGGTGTAACTAAACCTGCAACACCAATTGCTTCTTTGACTACAAGATCATCTCCACGACGTTCTTCAAATTGTATTGAATCGATTGCTTTACTTGCTTCTCTAAAGTGATTCAATCCCATTTGATAATGAACTGATTCAGATTTCTCAATTGGTGAACCTAATTCATCTGTCATAACATCTATTAAATCTTCTTTTCTATTTTCATATTCGTCTGCGATTCTTTCTAATAAAGCTTTTCTTTCTTCTAAAGAAGTATTTCTAAATTTTACATAGACTTTTTTAGCAGCTGCAACTGCATCATCAACATCTTGTTTGTTTCCTGCTGCTATTTGACCCATTACTTCTTCAGTAGCTGGGTTAATTACATCAAGAGTTTTTCCACTGTGGCTACTTACCCATTCGCCATTTATAAATTGTTTGATATCTTGTCTCATCAATTATCTACTCCTTTATATTTGTTACAGCTATTATTATAGTACGAAACATACATATAATTAAAATGATGTGTTTATAGATTGTAAAGTTTGTACTAAAAATAAAAATAAGAGCCCCACCAGCTAAAAGTAATCTATACTTTGCTGATGGGACTCTTATTTTCCCTTACGAATGGTTTTCTTCTAACTCAACATTTCGCTGCGCCCACTCTTCTAATGGTACAAGAGCTTGAGCTAGCTCATAACCTTTATTAGTTATTTGATATTCAACAGATAGAGGCGTTGTTGTAACAACTTTCTTTTCAACTAATCCCCAGTCACTTAACTCGGTTAATTTAAGAGATAACGCTCTTGGTGTAATACGTTTAAGATCTCTTTTCATATCAGAAAAATGAGCAGAGCGTTCATCACAACGTGATAAATAATTGAGTATCAAACCATTCCAACTGCGTCCTATAACTTTAAATGTTTCTTCTAAATAAGGACATACTTCCATGTTACTCACCTCTTTAACTTCTATATTACAATTATACTACACTTTATATACAAAGTATACATTTTATACTCATTATACTGTTTCTGTCCAAATATCAGCGCCTAATGCTTTTAGTTTATCCACTATTCCACTATAACCTCTGTGAATATGATTAACATTATAAACAGTTGTGACGCCATCAGATATCAAACCGGCAATTAAAAGTGAAGCGCCAGCTCGTAAATCACTTGCAGCTACACTTGCTCCAGTTAATTTTGATGGATAATAAATAGCTGTTCCATTTTCTAAACTAACTTTAGCACCCATTCTAATAAGTTCATCGACATGTTTAAATCTAGCTGGATAAATTGTTTCTGTTATTTTACTTTGACCATTAGCTTTTAATAATAACGGAGTGAAAGGTTGTTGTAAGTCAGTAGCAAATCCAGGATAAACAGAAGTTTGAATATCTATCGGCTTATACTCGTCTTTCCCTTTAATTAAAATAGAGTCTTCACCAAGTTCTATTTCAGTACCCATTTCTTTTAATTTAGCAATCAATGGTTCTAAATGTAATGGAATTATATTCTCTATATATACTTCTTCACCCATAGCAGCTGCCGCACACATATACGTTCCAGCTTCAATTCTATCAGGTATTATTGCATGCTTTGTGCCGTGTAATGATTCTACACCTTCAATTTTCAATGTATCTGTACCAGCACCTCTAATTTTTGCACCCATATTATTTAATAGAGTAGCAACATCAACAATTTCAGGTTCTTTTGCAGCGTTTTCAATTACTGTTTTCCCTTTAGCTAATGAAGCAGCTAACATAATATTAATCGTTGCACCAACACTTACAACATCCATAAATATTTTTGCACCAACTAATTCTTCAGCAATTAAATACATAGCACCTTGCTCATTAGTCACTTTTGCACCTAATGCTTCAAAACCTTTTATATGTTGATCAATTGGTCTAGGTCCTAATGGGCAACCACCAGGTAATCCAATAACACATTTTTTAAATCGTCCAAGCATAGCGCCCATCATATAATATGATGCTCTTAATGACTGAACTTTATTATTTGGTAATGGTAAATTAACTGCGTCACTAGAGTCTACTACAAGTTGGTCACCATCTAAATCTGTCTTTATATTTAAATCGCCTAATAAGCTCATTAACGTTTTTACATCTGAAATATCTGGTAGACCATCTAAAGTTACAACATCATTTGCCATCAAACTAGCAGGTATTAATGCTACTGCACTATTTTTAGCCCCGCTTATTTGTACTTTGCCGTTTAACTTGTTTCCACCTTTTATTTTTATAACTTCTTGAGACATATGTTTACTCCTTTACTTCATCGTCTTAGAGAATGCATACTCTCTCAACATGAATAGATAATTATTTTCATTATATACTATTCAATAACATAAACGCAAAAACATAAAAAGTAAATACTAATAACTTAATTTATTTAAAAACTGGATTAATAAATTAAAATTTTATGTCTATTCTAATAAGCATTTTTGTGAAAACATGTGCATTAAAAATGAGATAAGTCGTAGATTAAGTCGATAGTTAAGCGAAGAGTTTGTCTAAGTCGTAGATTAAGTCGGGAGTTAATCTATGACAACCTCAAAATCACACTAAAACAATGAAAGGCTGGGACAAATTAATTTGTCCCAGCCTCATATTTTATTCTTAGTAATAAGAATTTAATTTAATTATGCTTGGTTAGAAGTACCAAATTCTTGGATTTTACCTTTAACTGTAGCTTTAATTGCTTCACGAGCAGGTCCTAAATATTTACGTGGATCGTAAACTTCACTGTCGTTATTTAACACTTCACGAACTGCTTTTACAGATGCAATTTGGTTTTCAGTGTTAACGTTGATTTTAGCTGTACCGAATGGAATAGCTTTTTTGATATCGTGAGTTGGGATACCAGTACCACCGTGTAATACTAATGGTAATCCAGTAGAAGCTCCGATTTCTTCCATTTCTTTAAATCCTAATTTTGGTTCACCTTTGTAAGGTCCGTGTACTGAACCTAATGCAGGTGCTAAAGTATCAATACCAGTTCTTTCAACAAGTTCTTGACATTCTTTAGGATCAGCATAGATTACGCCTTCTGCAACAACGTCATCTTCTTGTCCACCAACAGTTCCTAATTCTGCTTCCACAGAAACACCGTTAGCATGAGCGTATTCAACTACTTTAGAAGTAATTTCAATGTTTTCTTCGAATGAGTGATGAGAAGCATCAATCATTACTGAAGTAAATCCAGCATCAATCGCTTCTTTACATTTTTCGAAACTTGAACCGTGGTCAAGGTGAATTGCAACTGGAATTGTAATGTTGTAATCTTCCATTAAACCTTCAACGATTTTAACAACAGTTTTGAAACCACCGATGTAACGTCCAGCTCCTTCAGATACACCAAGAATAACTGGTGCATTTTCTTCTTGTGAAGCTTGAAGAATCGCTTGTGTGAATTCTAAGTTATTGATGTTGTATTGTCCAACAGCATAACCGTTTTCTTTCGCTTTAATTAACATTTCTTTCATTGAAACTAAAGGCATTGAGTTTCCTCCTATTGTGCAACGCACGTATTATTTACAAGATAATTATATCAAACTTTATTAACATATGCACCTTTTGAAAGCCCTATCCTAAATGTTTTCTTACAATTTTCATAACTTCTTGAATTGTAAACGGCTTCATTAGCACTCCAGTAATATTTCCTTTATTTAAGATTTCTATCTCTGTTGATGATTGAAATGCTGAAATAATATAAACAGGTATTATTTTGTTCGTTTTTCTAATTTCTGTAAAAACTTCTTCACCAGAAATTCCAGGCATTCTTTTATCTATAAAGATAAGTTTATAAGAATTTTTATTAAATAATTCAATACCATCGCGACCATTTTTAGCAGTATCTACTTTAAAATGATTTAATTCCAATATTTCCTTTAATAATTGTCTAATATTCTTTTCATCATCTATAATAAGTACATCCATTGAAGATACCTCGCTTTTTCTATAAAATAAATTTAATTACGTTTATAAGGAGAATACACATTGCTTAAAATCTTTAATACCCAACTAAATGGTATATTCACTAAAATAGATGCTCAATTAGAAGAAATTGAAATTGCATCACAGTTACTCATGCAAGCGGCAAACGGCGAAGGTAAGATATTTATTAAAACTTTTGATGAAATCAACTATTTCAGTGAATTCATGACAAAAAGTACTGAAAGCCTACCGCATTCAATAACATTAGATTCATTAGAAGAAATCAATACGATTGATACAACAGATCGCGTCTTATTGGTTGGTTCATTTTTCACACCCGAACTGAATCAATGGATTAAAAAATTAAATGATGAAGATATCGATTTCGTAGTTATTTCAAATAAAGATAAAGAGCATAACACACATGAATCACTAATGCATTATATAGATTTATCTACACCTAGAGCGATTGTCCCAACTGCAGATTACAGCAAAATCATTACACCACATCTTATGGCTTTAAATTATATATATTATATCATGTATGCTGAAATGTATGAGATGAAGCAAGATTTAAATGAAGAATAATTTTCATCCATTATAAAAGCTCATCACGTAAAATGACGTGATGAGCTTTGTTATTATTTATTTATTTTTGATACTCGCTTCTACAAATCCTCTAAATAATTTTTGTGGACGTGTAGGTCTTGATAGAAATTCTGGATGGAATTGACAAGCTACAAACCATGGATGATTTTCTAGTTCTACTATTTCAACTAAACGACCATCTGGACTTGTTCCTGAGAATCTCATGCCTTCTGATTCTAATCTTTCTCGATATTCATTATTAAATTCATAACGGTGACGGTGTCTTTCATCTACTTCTACTTCACCGTAAACGTCATGTGCAATTGTACCTTCTTCAATTTTACATGGGTATACGCCTAATCTTAAAGTACCACCTAAGTCTTCAATATCTTTTTGTTCTGGTAATAAGTCAATAATTGGATAAGGTGTGTTTGGATTTAATTCTGCTGAATGAGCATCATGTAATCCAACTACATTTCTAGCAAATTCAACTGTTGCTAATTGCATACCTAAACAAATACCTAAATAAGGAATATTATTTTCACGGGCATATTGTATAGCTAAAATTTTACCTTCAACACCTCTATCACCAAAACCACCAGGTACTAAAATACCATTAACATCTGATAATTCTTGTTGATAGTTCTTGTCATTTAAGTGTTCAGAATTTATCCATTTTATTTCTATATCTGATTTAAAGTCATAACCAGCATGTTTCAATGCTTCTACTACTGATAGATAAGCATCTTGTAAGCTCACATATTTACCTACTAAACCAATTTTCACTGTTCCTTCTAAATTACGAACAGTATCTAATAGTTGGTTCCATTCAGTTAATTCCGCTTCTGCTGCAGCATCTAAAGATAATCTTTCAATAACAATATCATCCATATGCTGTTCTTGTAGTGCTAATGGTATTTGATACAATGTATCTGCATCACGACACTCGATAACAGCACGTTTGTTGATGTCACAGAATAATGCAATTTTATCTCTTAAGTCTTGCGTCATTTCATATTCTGTACGTACAACAATTAAATCAGGTTGAATACCTAAACCTCTTAACTCTTTAACACTATGTTGAGTTGGTTTAGTCTTCATCTCACCTGCTGCTTTAATATAAGGAAGAAGCGTACAATGGATGTACATAACATTTTCACGACCAAGATCACTCTTGATTTGTCTGATTGCTTCAATAAATGGAAGTGATTCAATATCACCAGTAGTACCACCAATTTCAGTAATAACTACATCAGCGTTAGTGCTTTCACCCGCCATCAATAATCTTGATTTAATTTCATTTGTAATATGTGGAATAACTTGAACTGTTCCACCTAAGAAATCTCCACGTCTTTCTTTCTTTAAAACGTGTGAATAAACTTTACCTGCTGTTACGTTAGAATATTTATTTAAATTTATATCAATAAATCTTTCATAATGACCTAAATCTAAATCTGTTTCAGCACCATCTTCAGTTACGAATACTTCGCCATGTTGATATGGACTCATAGTACCTGGATCTACATTCAAGTATGGGTCGAATTTTTGAATTGTTACATTTAATCCTCTATTTTTAAGTAATCTTCCTAGTGATGCTGCAGTGATACCTTTACCAAGAGACGAAACTACGCCACCTGTTACGAAAATGAACTTTGTCATGATTGTACCTCCATTTGATAATTAAAAAATAAAAAACGCTCCCACTTACATTATTTAAAATGTAAGGAGGGAGCGTTATATTTATACGTTGTCCTATTTAAAGGAGCCCAAATAAAATATTACCATCTTTTAAAGAAAAGTCAATTAAAATTCTTTTTCTTCTTCTTCCTCTTCTTCATCGTCTTCTTCATCTTCATCGACAACAAGACCTGCTTCGTCTAATTCATCCTCAACCTCTTCATCTTCTGGGTCTTCAGGATCATTTAGTCCTTCTTCATCATCTTGTACGATCGTAATGTCAAGGTCCTTCGTTTTGTCTTCTTCGCCTAATAATGGAATTTTTGAATCTGCTTCATCTTCTTCATCAAGTACGTTGAATTTTTGGATAGTAGGTGCGATTTTTTCTTCAATATCATCTACTGAATACCAATCACGTAAACCCCAAATATTCTCTCCAACACTTAAAAATCGTCCATCAGTATTTAAATCAGTATAAAATTGTAAAATACGATTTTCAATTTGTGAATCTTTATAATTACCTAATCTTTTGAATTCGTCTACCATGTCATATAGGTTTGTTTCTTTGCCGTTCTCTGTTAATAAAATATAAGCCATTTCGATAAATGAATGCTCATCTACCATCTCTTTAGTGAAATCTTTTAATTTCATCTTTACTCTTCCTTTCAACAATCGAACTATTGTCGCACATTAATATTTATAATCATAACAGTTTACGATTATAATTGACAAGCTGATTTTTAGCAAATGTTTGTTAATACTTAATATATTTCATAAGTTTGATATAGTCTTCTGATTTTTGTATTTCTACAAATCTTGCTTTCTCACATAAAGGCTTTAATTTGTTGTTTGAACCAAATAAAGTAATATGTATTTCTTTCTTATCTGCAAATCTTCTACGTACGAATGTGCTCAACTGTCTTAAAGCACTTTCTGCTATACCTTCTTTTCTTTCATTTTCTTCTACTTCTATACTTCGAATATCAAAGCTTTGTCCTTTATCTTCCAATACAATAATGCCCACTTTTTGTTTATCTTTCATTAAGTGAATATCTACAAACTCGTTATCTAAATTATCTTCATTTAATACTAGCTTTAATGATGATACATATTTAGAATCTAAATCTAAATAATATAAACGCTCTTTACCTAGAGGACCTTCTTCTTTAGTTGCGGTATGCATAAAGCCTGCTCTTTCATATAAATTCCATGCAGCCTCATTTTCAGCATCTACTACTAAATATAAATGATCAAAATCAGGGAACACAAATTGTACATATTCCGGTAAATTCATCATAATCGTTGTTCCATATCCATTGCCTTGATACTTTTCATTAATTGATAAAGAACGAATATATACTACATTATCTGGTGTATCATAACCTTCATGTTGATAATATTTATGAAGGACAAAGAAACCAATAATTTCATTTTTCTCATTCACAACGATATTTGGCCTTCTATCAGGATCATTAATAGCACCATCTAACACTTCTTTTGGCAAAGAAGAATAGATTTGTTGACGCTCATTTAAACGAAAATCATATAGTGCCGTTCTCATACTTTCTTCAAAAGGTTTAATTTCAATATCACCGAATTGTTTTGCTTTCATTATTTAAATCCCCCCGTGTATTTATACATATCATACCGAACTTTATGTTCAATGCGCAATTAAGAACCTTATTATCTATTTATAAATTCTATGTTAATATCAATTTTATAAGGGTACTAAAATAAAGACTGCATTATTTATGAAGGAGGAAAATTATGAATCAGTCTGAAGAGCATCACGACAATAAGAATAATAAAACAACATTAGTTTTCTGGGTATCTATGTCTATTATAATATTGGTTACGCTAACTGCAGGCATATTTCCTAAAGGGTTTGGCAAATATGCCAATGTTTTATACACATTTATATCAAATAGTACGGGATGGTTATTCTTAATAATTGTTTTTGTATTAGACATTTTCTTAATTGGCTTAGCAATTACAAGGTTTGGACGTTTTAAACTCGGAAGAGATGACGAAGAACCAGAATTTTCATTTATTTCTTGGATTGGTATGCTATTTTCAGCTGGCTTAGGTGTCGGTATCGTTTTCTGGGGTGTGGCAGAACCAATGACACACTATCTAAAATCACCTTTGCCAAATGAAGTAGATGGTAGCACTTTAGAATCTGCACGATTAGCTATGGGATATACTTTCTTCCATTGGGGAATTTCACAATGGTCTATCTTTGCGATGGCTGGATTAATCGTAGCTTATTTCCAATTCAGAAAACGTAGAGATGGATTAATTTCCACAGCTATGGAACCCGTATTTGGTGAAGCTTACAAGAAACCTTACAGAAATATCATCGATGTACTTGCTATTGTAGCTACAGTAATGGGTATAGCGACATCAATTGGTCTCGGTATTTTACAAATCGGCGGCGGCCTTCATCATGTCTTTAATATTCCTAATAATAATTGGACTAAAATCATCATTACAGTAATTATGACTGTATTATTCCTTGGATCAGCTGCATCAGGATTAAATAAAGGGGTTAAATGGCTAAGTAACGCAAATATCTTTATTTGTTTTGCATTACTATTATTCATTTTAGTATTAGGTCCGACACAATTTATATTTGAAACATTCACTCTCGCGATTGGTGATTACATTTCTAATTTCGTACAATATAGTTTACGATTAAACCCTTATGAAGGTGACAACTCATGGCTTCAACAATGGACAGTATTCTATTGGGCTTGGGTTATTGCTTGGTCACCATTTATTGGTGGTTTCGTAGCACGTGTTTCACGTGGTAGAACAATTCGTGAATTTGTTATTGGTGTACTAATTATTCCACCACTTATTTCATTTGCTTGGATTGCTACATTTGGTGGAACAGCAATATACTTAGTAATCAATAAAGGTGCAAGTATTGCCGAAGACGTTAAAGGAGATTATACAGTAGCCTTATTCTCCTTATTATCACACTTCCCGTTTTACGAAGCGACTAGTGTATTAGCAATAATATTAATCTTCTTATTCTTAGTTACAAGTGCAGACTCAACTACATTCATTCTATCAAGTATGTCTGATAGAGGATCAGTCACACCACCTTTTAAATATAAAATCGTTTGGGGTACACTGATTGGGGCAATCTCAGTATCAATGACATTAGCCGGTGGATTAGAAAGTTTACAAACCGCCTCCATAGTTGCTGGGTTACCATTTGCATTTATACTATTTCTCATGATGTTCTCAATTATGAAAGCATTAAGAAGAGAACCATCCGAACACTTTAAAATGACTTATATCAAAGATGACACAGATTTCTCTAAATCCTTAGAAGAACGTGAAGAAGAAGAAAATAAGAAATAGAACACAAAAAGCACTTCCCACCGTGGGAAGTGCTTTTTATTTTTTAAATTGAATGAATTGAAAAATAAATAATATATACAATGACCCACACGATTAACCACATTGAAACTTTCAAATATTGATTTAAATTTTTAAAAATAATATGACTTAAAAAATAAGCAATGTAACTCGTTAAAATAAATCTCAATAATCTCGCAAAGAAACTAATGACCATGAAAGTAAAAAACGAAATCCCTTGTTGATAACTTAACATTGCATAAAGTTTATAAGGAACACCAAATAAGGGTGCTTCTATCAATCCTAGAACGCCTTTGTCTTCTAAAGAAGTCATAACATGTTCGAACATATACTCATGAATTCCTGGTATTTTAAGCATTACTGATTCCAAAAATGTTAAATGTTGAATAGAAATGATATAGACGATTACACCACCTACTACTGCTCCAGTAATCGCAATTATGTTTGCTAGTAATATTTTGAATTTACTTTTTTGTTTCATTGCATAATATGTTAATGCAACATCTGGTATGATAAAAAATATGATCGCTTCTAAAAACGCCCATGCAAAGATGATTACCATTCTTTAAAATCACCTTCATTTCTCAAATCATTCATACGACTATTCAGTTCATCCATAAATTCTTTTCTATTTTTATTAAAAAGAAATGACTGACCTACAAAAATATCTACGAAGAATGGTACAAATAATTTTGATCCTTTAGGTAATGATTTTCCTAAACCATGTAAAAATAATGGCTGAATGGGTATATCAGGTCTTTCTCTCATTAAGTAATAAATACCAGACTTATACTTTGAAAGTTTTTCTGGTTCTCCTCTACTACCTTCAGGATATAAAATAATAATACTTCCTTCATCCAGTGCTGTAACAATTGGTTCAAATAGCCCTTTTATATCCCGAGTCATTTTTCTTTCTATTGGAATAATCTGCATAATATTAATTGAAAACCATTTTAAAAGTTTATTCTTAAAAAAATAATCACCCGCTGCAACAGGTCGAGCTTTTTTAAATCCTTTTCCTTGGAATAACGACAGCAATACAAGTGTATCTAAATGTGAATTATGATTAGCGATAATCACTATTGGTCCTTCTTTAGGTAACCATTCTCTTCTGCGTATATTTAAACCTAAAACGATTAGGATGATTGGTTTAATTATCATTGTAAATATAATGAGTCTTAACATATTAGTTCACTCCTTAAAAGTAGAAGAACCTTACAAAGTGGAAGAATAATGGCGCTGTGTAAGTCAGGGAATCAACTCTATCTAAAATACCACCATGACCTGGAATAGCTTGTGAAGTATCTTTAATATTTAAATCTCTTTTCAATGCTGATATATTCACGTCTCCAATAAATCCCATAATACTAATGTAAATTCCCGCTATAATCATTCCTAAAAGCGTAAATGGTGTTAAAAATGGTGCAATACATAATGATAAAATGGTAGTTGCTAAAATGCCGCCAACAAAACCTTCCCAAGTTTTATTCGGACTCACTTTAGGTACAATTTTGTGTTTACCAAATGCTTTACCAAATAAAAATTGGAACACATCATTAGCTTGTGTTAATATCACTAGAAATAGTACAAGACTCGCGCCAGGAACAGTACTTTTTTCACCTGGTAAGACAATTAAATAAGCTAGATGACTTAGGCTAAATACCATAAGCATTAATCCCCACTGAACGGATCCCATCGATTGTAGAAAACCTTTTGTCTCACCGATAAATATGGCTTGTATAGGGATAAATAAGAACATATATACTGGTATAAAAATAATGAACATGCCGTAAAAACCGAAATAAATAAATGTAAACTGAATTGGTATGGATAAATATGCCCAGAACAAGACAGCTCTATGACTACGATTAGTTGGAATAAGTGAAAAATATTCTTTCAAAGCTAGGAAACACAATAAAGCTAGAAATATCAAAGAAACTGTAGAATGAATGACAAGTGCTATCGTAAAGATGATGCACATGCCCCACCATGATTTAATACGCAATTTAATTTCAGTAAAATCTTTATCGGGATAACGTTTCGTTAAATAAGCACAAATCAAACTAGATAAGACTAATACAATAAATACGCCAATCATAACGACAATCATTTCGTTTGATATCTTCCCTAAATTCATTATTTTGCCTCCTCTAACCCCTTATTTATTCTATTGTAAATATTTACAATCATAAGTATTGAACAAATATAAAATACAAAATGTAAATACGGTATAACATTCAATTGAACAAATATTAAGAAGCTAATTAAACCGACTATAAATGCTCTATCACTTTTCCCCATCGGTCCATCATACCTTCTTGAACTACCTATTACTTGAACGGTTACACCAGCCATTTCACTTATAATAGATAAAGCAATAAATAAAATAATCCCTACACCAAAATCATGAGCTATAAATAAGAATGGAATAAATAAACAAACATCACTTATTACATCCCCTAGTTCATTCAATAATAACCCTAACTTAGATTTCATATTATATTTTTTTGCCATAACACCATCAATTGCATTTAATGACATCCTTACAAACATAACGATTGGCATTAAGATATACATCCATTTATTATCATGGAACACACTTAATACAGCTCCAGTAACAATTGATAATAACAACGCCAAGATTGTAACTTGATTTGGTGTCATACCGATGTTCCTCATCCATTTTACTATTGGCATTAGTAATTTTTGAAATTTTGGTTTTATTTCGTATATGCTAATCAATAAAGAACACCCCATTATCTTTTGTTTCCATCTTATCATGTAACGATACATTTTCTACTATTTATTTTTTGTTTCGTTAATTTATCAATTACATTAATTTATAGTATAATAGCAATAATTTATTTCTTAATTTGAAGAGGTGTTTTTGTGAAGATTGGAATTGATGCGGGAGGTACACTTATTAAAGTTGTCACTGAAACGAACAATAAAAGAACATTTAAAAAATGGTTAACAACTCAAATAGACCAAGTAGCCGAATGGTTAAATCATATTGATAAGGCTGATATTTCTATCACTGGAGGAAAGGCTCAATATTTAGATTCGATAATTAAGCATAATGTAAAGCGTAGCATTGAATTTGAAGCTACTTATACAGGTATCCAAATTTTATTAAAAGAACATGATATTCATTTAGATACATATATATTTTCAAACGTAGGAACAGGAACTTCTATCCATTACGCAACAGCACAAAATCAAGAGCGTGCTGGCGGTACAGGAGCTGGTGGAGGCATGATACAAGGTTTAGGCTATTTACTTACCCAAATCAGTGATTATGAAGAATTAGTCCAAACTGCAATAAACGGCGATAGAGATAAAATAGATTTGAAAGTTAAACATATCTATAAAGGCGACAAAACACCTATTTCTGGAGATTTAACAGCAGCCAACTTCGGCCATGTATTACAAAACATCCATGATGATTTCCCAAATGCAGATCGATTAGCTGCCCTTATGGGAATTGTGGGTGAAACTGTTACAACAGTCTCGATTCATGCTGCAAAACAATTTAAAACTGAAAATGTTGTCTATATCGGGTCATCATTTGTAAACAATGACTTACTTCGAAATATAGTCGTAGATTATACAATTTTACGTGGTTTAAATCCTTACTTCATTGAAAACGGAGAATTCTCTGGAGCATTAGGTTCTATATATTGCTAAATAATAAGGAGGATCCCTCATGAAAATGATCGAACCAAAGTTAAAGAAAGAATTTGAGTTTACAGAAGATCAAGAATATACATTATTACAATCTTCTTACGATTTATACTTTAATAAAACAACAATTCATTTTGATGACGAAACAAGTCAAATAGATACGATTTATTTCAATCAATGTACATTTGAATCAGTTGATTTCACAAAAATTCATGCACTAGATATTGTATTTAAAGGATGCGATTTATCAAATTGTGTCTTTAATGATGCGTCTATAAATAGAGTTCAATTTTTAGACTGTCGTATGATTGGTGCCACCTTTTCAGACCTTAAACTGAAGCATGTACAATTTTCAAACTGCCAATTGAAAATGAGTCAATTTTTAAACTGTAACTTGAACCATGTATTATTCAATGATAATCAAATGGCAGAAACGTATATTTCGTTTTGTAAGCAAAAATCAATAGAAATCGTGCGATGTTCCCTTGATTCGCTAGAAGTTGTAGAAACATCATTAAACAACGTTGATTTATCTACGAATGAAATAGAACAGCTTATTATACAGCCAACTGATTTAAAAGGCGCAACGGTTTCTGAATTTCAGGCATATGATCTACTTCCGTTATTCGGAGTTAGTGTAACATCAAACTAGAAGGTGATTATGATGAATCAAATGATAACGATATTAAAGCGTTTTGGATTAAGTGAATATGGTTCTAAATCTTACATTTCATTAGTACAAAACCCTGGAATAACAGCTTATAAATTAAGCGAAATATCCAATGTTCCAAGATCAAAAATTTATGAAGCGCTTAATAAACTCGAAGAACAAGGATTAGCATACTTTAACTTAAAAGATCAAAAAAAATATTACTATGCATTATCGCCCGAACAAACAATTCAATTTTTTGAAAGAAAACAAAACGAAGAGCTCATTCAGCTTGAAACAGAAATCAATAAATTAAATACAGTAACAGAAAATGCACAAATCCAAATAGAAGTACTTACGAATAAATCAACGATATTTGACAATGTTGAATATGCTATCCAAAAAGCTGAAAAACAAATGACCGTTTCAATATGGCCAGACATATATGAAATCATAACTAAAAATATCAATGAAAATATACATGTACAAGGCATTACCTTCCAAGTCGATCAACCAAAGTACGATTTAATCAATCATCGATATACAAATTACGTAAAAAGTTCATTAACACTAAAACCATTCGTCGTAATTGTAGATAATGAATATATGATATATGGCCAAACCGATGAAACAGATATGCGTGCATATATAAGTCGGGACCGCACCCAGATAAAAATGATGAAAGACTATATTTGGCATGACGTATTAGTAAATAAATATATAAGTAAATTTGAAGAAGATATAGAAGACGAAATAACCCTTAAGAGAAAAGCCTTTTTCTCTTAAGGGTTATTTTATGGGATAAATAATTTTACTACGTTGGGATGTAGTAACTACTTTAGTAGTCACTAATAATGTATCAAACTATTTTACCACCGTCAACTTTTATAGGTAAATATAATTTTTTTAATTTATGGCCATTGCGATCAAGGTAAGAAAGTTCTAAATCATTGTCTCCATCAGGATCTAATGCCATATACCTAAATGTTACGCGTCCTTCATAAACATTATGCTTATCAAAATAAGATCGATCCGGCATAAGTCTTTTGCCATTTTTCAATTTAAATTCATCGGATTGTTGCAATATTTCATTATTAACACGTAAAAATAAGTTTGCATCAATATTATTATAATATTGATCTGGATAGTCTTTCTTTTTAACTATTTTGATATCTGCACTTACCAATATTTCTTTTTCTTTAATCTTATAACTTAAATTACTAAATTGCATCGTTCCGACAGATATATCATGCGATTGATTGAGTTTAATTTTCTCTTCCTTAAGTTCATAATCTTGAAATTCTGCGTTTACTTTATGATACTGAATGCATCCTAGTGTAACGAGAACTACAAATACGATAATAACAGATAATAGGATTACTTTATTCTTCATTCTAATGCACCAGCTTCTATATGAACCGCCTCATCAACAACTCTTTCTATTTCTTCAAATTGATGTGAAGCTATCAATATTGTACATCCTTGCTGTTTTAATATTTCAAGGATTTCAACAAGTTTCTCAATACTCTTTTTATCCAATGCATTGGTAGGTTCATCTAAAACAATTAACTCTGGGTCTCCCATTAACGTTTGAGCGATACCCACTTTCTGTTTCATACCTAATGAATATTTCCTTACTTTCCTTTTATCTTTATAATCAAGTCCAAGTTCTACTAAATATTTAGTCATTACATTGATATCTGTTATGCCTTTTAATGCAGATACTAATTTAAGATTTTTTAAAGCTGTAAATTCAGGTATGATGCTAGGTTTCTCAATAAACACGCCAACTTCAAGTGGATATTTTGCTCCAAATTTAAGTGGTTCATTATTAATAATGACTTGTCCATCAACTTTAATTAATCCTAAAATTGCTCTTAAAAGCATCGTCTTTCCAGACCCATTACGTCCTTTAAATCCATAGACTTTTCCACATTCAATTTCTAAATTTATATTATTCAACAATTGATTGCCTTGGTGTTCTTTTGAAACATTTACTAATTTAATCATTCTTCATCATCACCTCTTTGAAATTTCATGTGATGATCACGTCCTAATTCAATAAACAACAACATATTCACCACAACAATAGATAGCACACAATACAATAAATTCGTGTAAGATACACCTTGTATTCTTGAAAACAATGATTCATTTAATATATTAATATCCAAATCAAACCTTGTTGTGGCAATTACCCACAATAACGATATCATAAAGCTTATATAAAATTTATAAGCTATGTAAGTCCAAATAAATACAATCATTAAGAAATAAATACTCACTATTAAATACGATAAATGTATAGCGTTAATCCTAAATTCGCCATCAATAAGAGAAATGATCAACCATATACTTGTAATATAAATTACACTTAAAATAAACGGTATTATTAGAAGAATCATCCATTTTCCAGTAACATTTAATAGCATTTGCCACTCTACAATGTAATATTGATAAATAACATGTATAAATCGATAAATGAACATCATGCCAAGTAACATAATCAATATATATAAACCAGGTATTCTATATAAATGCATACTCAATTCATTGTCATTATTACCTCGAAAGATAAACTCCCATAAACTAACTCTTATATATGGTCTAAATAACATTAATACCAAAAGAAAAATTCCATTTATAATTATGAATATTTTCCATAAACTTTGAATGATGCCACCTGTAAATTTTAAAATATTCATGTCCTTATTTCCTTTTTACTAATAATCCACTCTACAACTAAATATAGAAATATTATGAGGAGCAATTGGTACATAGTCCATGACCAAGAAAGTGAAAATAATCTCTTTGAATCAATAATCAAATAGTTCCACTTTCCACCTTGCATTAATACAAAATCTATAAATACCATTAAATTTACAAACACTAATGAAATAGCACGATTCAAAAAACTTATATACAGAGTAAGAGCTATTAATGATATCGTAAAATTACCTGCTATCAACATACAAGCTGTTACAAGAAATATCATATTGAATCGAACTTGAAAATTCAGCGCTATCATACTAGCAAACAACATTTCAATACTAACAAGTAATGAGATGACAACTGCATATAATAGGACCTCTATCTTTAAACACTTTCTAAATTCAATAAATACTTTATGAACAAACTCATCACGATAAAATACAATCGTCATAGTTGTTAAAATAGGTAATACAACATAAGTAAGCGTAAATTTGCTTAATAATAAATTTGTGAATTGAAAGTCATCAGAAGAAAAGTAACCAACACTTCCCTCCTGATATAAAATCATTAAAACAAAGAACGCAATATTCCACATTAGAAATTTTGTATTTATTAAGGAAGTTAATCTGTATTTAATTAAGTTCATTTTTGTACATACCTCTTACATAGAAATATATTGAAAAGCCGATGAATAGTCCCAAAGTTAACAGAATCGGCAAAACTTCAAAATACATAAATTCTGTTCTTCCCATTAAGAAATATATTGGTGGTACGATAAAAGGTTCATAAGTCAAATTTGATAATATAATTAATAAAATTTGAAAGATAAATGGACCAATCATAGCTAAAATTCTTTTATTCGTATATAGAGAAAGTGTTATCGCAAACACATTCATAATAGCACCCCAAATACCCGTCAATGAAATATACAACAATATATATAGTAACGGCATTGTATAATATAAATGAACACTTAAAGTGTTCCAGCTAAATATACCAATTGGGTTAATAGTCATTCTTTCTGGCAAAATATCAGGTAGTATTAAAAATTCACCAACAAAATTTATTAATAGTGGAATTATTACTAGTAGTAAAGCAACAATACTTGAGTATAAAATCACTTGTATGTCTACGGACTTATTCTCATGATACATATAGGCATGATGTAATAAATGTTGTTTACGATCTTGTATAAAAATATCACTCACACCAATAGATACAGCTAAAGGCATCATTAATAGAAATACGGTTTGAAAGCCACTATACCCATCAAATAATAAAGATTGAGTATATGGTGTATTTTCTAACAATTTATTAATACCATAAGTTTGATAAGCGTCAAATAAATGTAATACTGCAATAATTATTAAAATGGTAAAAACTATATATAATTGCAACCTCATTATACGTAGTTTCATATAATTTAAAATTGTTACCACCTACTTTTAAAGCTATAATATGGAGCAAATTGTTGAATAGATAATAATAGCAAGCATACTACTATAAAAATCCCCTTTTTCAACTCCACCACTTCCTGTTCCATTATTTTACATTTCGAAATGTTAGATATATTTTATATTAATGTAAACGCTTTTACAACGACGTTTAAATATATTTATTTTAAATTTTTACAACTTATTCAAGACATAAAAAAAGACTTTTGCTATTTAGCAAAAGTCTTTTTAAATTACTATTTACTTGTTTATTTTTCTAACAAGGCATTGCTTTTAATACTGCTTTTGGATCTGTAATTGTACCGATCATACCTGATTTTAAGTTAATACCTAAAGCAATGTTTTCTTGTTTTAAGTCTTCTAACCATTCTTCAAAGACACCTGTTTCTACTTCTATAACATCGTATTCTTCAAAATCATCACGACGTACTTTTTCAGCAAGTTTACGTGTGCTCCAAACTGTCATCATATTTGGTAAACTAGCATCTTCTTCTTCTGAAACGATGATAAATTGTTTTTGTCCTTTAACTGTTAACCCGTATACATAAGTCTCATTACAAATATCTTCTGCAAATTCTTCAATTCGGATATCATCTAGTTCACTCATAATTTCTTCAATAAATGATATTGCTTCTAACTCTATTCCCTTGTTACTTTCGTACTTATCTATGATGAACTTGTCCCCTTCATCAAGAATGTCATCCATTTCATATGTTACAAATCTATCTAAATCTAAGTCCATTATTTTATCATATAGAGTAATATTATTCTCTTCTAAATATGATTCAGCAAATTCTTTTTTCGACCAGATTAAACGAATATCTGATGCTTCATCTCTTAGAATTTTGCGATCGATTAAAACAACGTAAAATTTTTCCTTAGCTAATATTTGTTTGAACATAGACATATCCTGGATAGCCATTGTCATACCACCCTTTTCATTATATTTAATCCCAATAAAATATAGTATAGTTAAAAGGTATAAGTCAATAAAAATTACATTAAATGAAGAAAATTTTTTATTTGTTGGTGCTACTCAATTCTTCAAGAAATGATTGTTCTTGTTCTAAAGCTTTAGATTCAGTTTCTGCATGCCATATTCCTGCAAATCTCGATTTCACTGCATCTTTACCAAAATAGTCTCCATCATAGTAAGAAAGTGGATATAAGTATCCAGCTACAATGTATTTTTTGATAGTTTGTATGAAATGCGTGTTATCGCCTTTTGAGTGATAACTCAAAAACTTTTGATAAGCGTCATTCATTCGGTCTTTAAGTAATAGCATACTTGTCGATCCATTTTGTCTAAAGTTTAAATCAATCGCAAATACTTGCCCATCTTTATCGATTAATAAATCAAAACCTGATACACCTTTATACCCATATTCTACACCTTTTTTCATTATTTCATACCCTGCATCAATTACCTTTTGAGGTACTTCTGTAGAATTAGTATTACCATTGTAAAATCCATATTCATCTGTAAGTTGTTTCACAGCGCCAATATATTGTATACCCGTTTTTTCACTATATACATATTGTACACAATAATTATCAACTTCTTCAATAAATTGCTCAATGATAATGCTTTTCGTATCACTAGCTTCTTTAATACGTGCTATTGCCTTATTTAAATCATCTTCATTGTAACATATCATCACACCGTATCCACCAGCAGTAGGCAACTCATCTCCTGGCTTAATCACAAGTGGCAGTTTCCAATGTTTTATTTTTTCGTCAAATTCATTACGCTCTACTATTTCACGCTTTGGTAAATATTTTCCACTTGTCCATTGCGCTATTTTAGCTTTGTTATTTAAATCGATAAATCTTGGTTTATACACTGCATAATCTTCACCTTTACATAACTGTTCACCATGTATGTATTGGAAGAAGATTTTCTTATTATCATGAGTTATTTGGTTAATTAAATGTTCGTAACTTTTTCTATCATTGAATGTATATAAATTTTTCGAAATTTCAACATTAACTAATTTTAGTAAATCTTGAACATTGTTGGTTAAACAAGCTTCATGTACAATCATAGGCATCTTACTAATAATCATTTCTCTTGCTGTTAAAAAATTAGATTGATCTTCTTCAGCTTTTAACCAAGGATTATCCTCATATGATGGTCTTGAATTGTATACTATATAGTCTTCGTATAAATCTTGAAGTGTTAATGTTAGTGGTTTCCTGTACTCATTTTTCATAATAAGTTCTCCCTTAATGTTTGATGATGCTCGATAATTTCATTTCTAAGGGACACGTTCTCTATAAGTTCTAAACCCATTGAGGCTAATATTTTCGCACCACTTATCAATGCTTTATCACCTTTAGTACTTGCAGCTGCTTGGCAAAATTCTTTTGTATGACCGACTAAATTAGATGGTCCAATCTTTATATGTGGATGTATAGTCGGTACGATATGACTTACATTCCCCGTATCTGTTGAACCAAAACCAAAATCGTCATCAATAACTTCTTCACCAATTTCTTCGGCATGTCTTCTAAACAATTCATCTAGCGGATTGTTTATAACAAATTCATTCACACCATTTTGTATTGGTCGTAGTTCGTATGTTCCACCTGTTTGTATAGCTGCACCTTCAGCTATTTTACGCACTTTATCTGTGAGTTCATCTAAATGCTTACGAGATGTTGCGCGTGTATAGAAACGTGCATGTGTAAAGTCTGGAATAATATTCGCCGCTTCTCCACCATTTAAAATGACACCATGTACTTTGTCAGTTTTCTTAATTTGCTGTCTTAACATACTTACTCCATTAAAAAATGACAGCATAGCATCAAGCGCATTTACAGCTTCATAAGCATTTTCTGATGCGTGCGCGCTTTTACCGTAGAACTTAACATCAAATACATCAACAGCTAAAGAAGGAACCGTCACGTAGGTTTCATGTCCTGGATGTACCATTAAAGCAACATCTATATTGTCTATAATTCCCGCTTTTACATAACTTGCTTTAGCACTTCCATTAATGCCACCTTCTTCTGCAGGACAACCTAATACTACGACTTTTCCGCCAACTTGATCTACCACTTTTGACAAGCTGATACCTGCTAACACACTAGAAGTCCCAATAATGTTATGTCCACATGCATGTCCAAGCCCAGGTAATGCGTCATACTCAGCTAAATAAGCAATCGTCGGTCCTTCCTTTTTAGAATCGTATGTAGCAATGAAACCAGTTGGATGATTCGCAATATTCTTCTCTATTGTAAAGTGATGACTTTTCAATTGATCACTTAATAATCTAGATGCAAATATTTCTTCATTACCTAATTCAGGACGCTCATGAATTTGATGACTCATTGATAAATATAAGTGCTTATTCTGTTCTATATAGTTTATAATATTTTGTGATAAATTACTCATTAACCATTCACCTTTCCAATATAAAGGCGCACTACTTTATAAGGAGTGCGCCAATCGATCATTTATCTTCCAGTAAAAACTGTAGGAATTGGCACCTTTCCATAATGGGAGGTTGCTGGACTTCATCGGGCCCATCCCTCAGTCACTCTTGATAATTCGTATGAAATTTGACTTTAATTCTAACTTTATCACTCGGATATGTCAATGATTTTTAGCAATATCATTTGCTTCTACATACCACTTCTCCGCTTTTTTCTCGAACTCTTTAATCATACTATCTTTACCTTTATAGTATTGTTCACTATCTGCAGGATAATCGATAACTAAATCATGTTTTAATCGGCTATACCTTTCTCTTTCTCCATTAAAAGTTCTTAAGTAATCTCTAAAGGATAATAGTCTTAAAATATGCGGACTTCCTTCATCATATATATGTAAATGGTGCGAAACTGCTCCAAAATCATCATATTTTTTAAAGTATCTATTGCCTATGACTCCACGTTCACCTTTAGACTCATATCCTAAAGCTGATAATTCATGTGTAAAAGAATCGATTGTGTTGCTATCTTTCACTACGATTAATATATCTATAATCGGCTTTGCAGATAATCCAGGAATAGCAGTTGATCCAATATGTTCTATGCTTATACTATGTTCTTTCAATAACGACTGTAAGTACTTTTTCTCTTCAAGAAAAAGATGTTGCCATATACTGTCGTAAGGGACTACTTCTAACCTCTTCATTTTATCACCTAATTTCAGAATAATTTATTATATTATCTTATAAAGTAACATATAAAGAAAGTAAAAGAAATCTGAATTGATTGTTTTTTCAAAATTTACTTGATATAATTATGCCGAAATCAAAGGAGGAATCTTCATGACAAAAATGAATGTCGAAAGTTTTAATTTAGATCATACAAAAGTAGATGCACCTTTTGTTAGACTTGCTGGAATTAAAGAAGGACAAAAAGGTGACGTTATTCATAAATATGATATTCGTTTCAAACAACCAAACAAAGAACATATGGAAATGCCTGCATTGCACTCATTAGAACATTTAATGGCTGAAAATATTAGAAACCATACTGATAAAGTGGTTGATGTAAGTCCAATGGGTTGCCAAACAGGTTTTTATGCTTCATTTATTAACCATGATGATTATGATGATGTATTATCTATCCTAGAAGCGACTTTAAAAGATGTTGAAAAGGCAACAGAAGTACCAGCATGTAATGAAGTACAATGTGGTTGGGCAGCAAGTCATTCATTAGAAGGCGCTCAACAATTAGCAACTGAATTTTTAGCTGAAAGAGAAAGCTGGAAAAATATCTTTAAAGAAGATTAATATATAAATTATAGAGGCTGAGACAAATTAATTCTCAGCCTCCATTTTGTAATCAAGTCTAGTTTTACTGTACTTCTTATCAGCAATTTTGCCTAGAACTGCTTTTAACGTACCCCTTATCAGCAATTTTGCTTAGAATTGCTTTTAACACACCTCTTATCAGCAATTTTGCCTAGAACTGCTTTTAACGTACCCCTTATC
Source organism: Mammaliicoccus fleurettii (assembly GCF_003970575.1). Taxonomy (GTDB): domain Bacteria; phylum Bacillota; class Bacilli; order Staphylococcales; family Staphylococcaceae; genus Mammaliicoccus; species Mammaliicoccus fleurettii. The sequence continues at coordinate 17,711 of NZ_RXWZ01000050.1, read as the reverse complement.
AGCAATTTTGTCTAGAACTGCTTTTAACGTACCTCTTATCAGCAATTTTGCTTAGAATTGCTTTTAACGTACCTCTTATCAGCAATTTTGCTTAGAATTGCTTTTAACGCACCTCTTATCAGCAATTTTGCCTAGATCTGCTTTTAACGTACCCCTTATCAGCAATTTTACTTAGAATTGCTTTTAACGTACCTCTTATCAGCAATTTTGCTTAGAACTGCTTTTACTGTTCATCTTATTAGTATAATCTCAGTAAGAATGCGTATGAAAATGAAAATTACAACCGATTTGGTAAGTGCTGACGCCTGAGGGAATAGTATGCGTGAGAGACTACAGGCTCGAGCCATACCCCTAAGCAAGCATGAACTTTACAAAATCGTAATATAAAAAAATAAGCATATCACTATAAAACTGAAGAATTCAGTTAAGTGATATGCTTATTTATTTTGAGTTAGGATATATGCCCAAGCTCCATTTTATAATAAAATCTACTTCTAATATTACATTTTTCTTACTAATTTAATTAATACATATTGTAAAGGTAATCTGCCCCACAATGCCCATTTTGGTAATGTCTTACCGTTTAAAGGAATATTTTTTTGTGCCATATAAACATTTGCTGGGAATACTGCTACTAAAAACCATTCGATTAGTTTTTTAGTAAGTTCACTTGGCTTTTTCAATATTAATTGTAACCCAAATACTATTTCTATTACGCCTGACACCCAAACAACCAATCTTTTTAATGGCAGGAAATGAGGTACAATTGCTTCAAAACCTTTTGATCTTACAAAGTGCATAACACCAGCAAAAGTAAATACTATCCCAAATAATCGTCTAAACAAGGACATTATTCAATACCCATCTCTTTTAAATAACTTTTGCCAAATTTAGGTAAAGTTACTTTAAAGTTATCAGCAATTGTTGCTCCGATTGAACTGAATGTTGTGTCTCCTGATAATTCACGATAATCATTTATACTTGGGCTAAACATTAATAATGGAACATATTCACGTGTATGATCTGTACCAGGTGCAGTTGGATCATTACCATGGTCTGCAGTGATGACTACTAAATCATCTTCATTTAATACAGATTGTAATTCTTCAAGTCGGTTATCAAAATCTTTAATTGCTTGAGCATAACCTTCTTTATTTCTTCTATGACCATATAATGCATCAAAATCAACTAAGTTTAAGAAACTGATTCCAGTGAAATCACTTTTAACTACTTCAATTAATTTATCCATGCCATCCATGTTATCTTTTGTTCTAATAGCTTTCGTAACACCTTCACCATCATATATATCATTGATTTTACCAATAGCTATAACATCATAATTAGCATCTTTTAAAGTGTTCATAACTGTTTCTCCAAATGGTTTCAATGCATAGTCATGTCTATTAGATGTTCTTGTGAAATTACCTGGCTCTCCTACATATGGTCGAGCTATAATTCTACCTATTAAATATTTAGGATCTTTTGTTAATTCTCTAACTTTTTCACAAATATCGTATAACTCTTCTAATGGAATAATATCTTCATGAGCTGCAATTTGTAATACTGGGTCTGCTGAAGTATAAACAATTAAGTCTCCTGTTTCCATTTGATGTTTACCATATTCATCAATAATTTCTGTACCTGATGCAGGTTTATTAGCAACAACTTTTCTACCTGTCATTGATTCAATTTCTTTTACTAATTCTTCCGGAAAACCTTCTGGATAAACTTTAAATGGTTTATCGATATTTAGCCCCATGATTTCCCAATGTCCTGTCATTGTGTCTTTACCAACAGAAGCTTCACTTAATTTAGTATAAAAAGCTTCTGGATGATCTACTTTATTAACAACTGGTAATTTAGCGATATTACCTAGTCCTAATTTTTCTAAGTTTGGTAAAGTTTCATTAAAACCTTCTAGTGTATGTTTTAATGTATGTGAACCTTCATCACCAAAGGCTTTAGCATCTGGTGCTTCACCTATTCCTACTGAATCCATTACAATTAAATGAATACGTTTAAAACGGTTTGTCATTTGACTCACTCCTAGTCTGTAATCACTTTATGGATTAAAGTTGGTTGAACTTGTTCATCAGAAATTGTGATGTTTTCTAAAATTTTAGACTCTACAGCTTTAACATCTTTATTATTTGCATAAATAGTTACTAATGATTCACCTTTTTCAACTTTATCTCCAACTTTTTTATTTAATACTAAACCGACTGCCAAGTCAATTATATCATCCTTTGTTGCTCTTCCTGCACCTAAAAGCATTGAAGCAACTCCAATTTCATCAGCTACAATATGAGATACATAACCCGCTTCTTTAGCTTCAACTTCAAATTTGTATTGAGCTTGTGGTAATTTAGATAAGTCATCAACAACTGAACCGTCTCCACCTTGGTTTTCAAGGAATACTTTAAACTTCTCTAAAGCTTTACCATTTTTAATTACTTCTAACAGCTTTTCTCTCGCTTCTTCTAAAGTTTCTGCTTTATTACCTAATACAACCATTTGTGAACCTAAAGTTAATACAAGTTCAGTTAAGTCTTCTGGACCTTCGCCTTTTAATGTTTCAATTGCTTCTTTCACTTCTAATCCATTACCAATTGCTCTTCCTAACGGTTGACTCATATCTGAAATAATTGCCATTGTATTTCTGCCTACGTTATTTCCGATTTTGACCATTGCATGCGCAAGTAATTCTGAATCTTCAATTGTCTTCATAAAAGCACCAGCACCAGTTTTAACATCTAGTACAATAGCATCTGCTCCAGCAGCAATTTTTTTACTCATTATTGATGAAGCGATTAGTGGAATAGAGTTAACTGTTCCAGTTACATCTCTTAATCCGTAAAGTTTTTTATCTGCTGGTGTTAAATTACCTGTTTGCCCGATAACTGCAACTTTATCTTTATTTACTAAATTGATAAACTCTTGTTCTGTTATTTCTACATGGAAACCTTCAACAGCTTCTAACTTATCGATTGTACCACCAGTGTGTCCTAAACCGCGTCCACTCATTTTAGCTACTGGTACATCAAGTGCTGCTACTAATGGTGCTAACACAAGTGTAGTCGTATCACCTACACCGCCTGTAGAATGCTTATCAACTTTGATGCCTTCAATTTCTGATAAATCAATTTGATCGCCTGATTCAACCATTTCCATCGTTAAATTAGCACGTTCATCATCTGTCATATCTTGAAAATAAATTGCCATTGATAAACTTGATGCTTGATAATCAGGTATTTCTCCCGAAGTATACCCTTTAATAAAAAACTTGATTTCTTCTTTAGATAATTCTTTCCCGTCACGTTTCTTTGCAATTATGTCTACCATTCTCATAGTTATTACCCTCCTGTTTATAAATGAATACGCTTACGTATGTTTCAAAATATAAAAGGTACTATATAGTACCCTTTATATTAATAGTCTGAATCTGATGTTTCACCTTTTAAAATTTTCACACCAGCTGAAGCACCTATACGTGTTGCACCATTATCAATCATAGTTTTCACATCTTCGTATGAACGGATACCACCTGAAGCTTTAACACCTAAATCTGGACCTACTGTTTCTCTCATCAATTTAATATCTTCTGCAGTTGCACCGCCAGTAGAGAAACCAGTTGATGTTTTTACAAAGTCAGCACCTGCTGCTACTGCTAATTCACAAGCTCTAACTTTTTCTGCGTCTGTTAATAAAGACGCTTCAATAATAACTTTAGTTGTTACACCATTAGCTGCTGAAACTACACTTTCAATATCTTTTTTAACATCTTCATCTCTGCCATCTTTCAATGCACCAATGTTAATAACCATATCTACTTCGTTAGCACCTTTTTTAATTGCATCTTCTGTTTCGAAAGCTTTCACTTCACTAGTAGTAGCACCAAGTGGGAATCCAATTACTGTACAAACGAGTACATCTGAACCTTCTAGCACTTCTTTGGCATGTGCAACATGAGTTGGATTAACACATACTGATTTGAAACCATGTTCCTTTGCTTCTTCTAATAAAGCATCAATTTGTTCCATAGTTGTATCTGGTTTTAAAGCTGTGTGATCGATATATTTAGCTAATGACATATTAAGTCCTCCTAATATTTTTATATTAATTTCATTATAAATGACATGTGAACATTTGTAAAACGATAAGAGAAAATTTGTTCATCAATCTATTAATGCTTGTGCAGTGTATTGATCAGTAATCAAAATATTGCTTAATTGACCTTCAAGTGCACCTCTAATTGATTCTATTTTATGCTCACCCCCAGCAACCAATACAGTATTTTCAATTTCTTTCAATGCATCAAGACCTATACCAATTGTTCTATTGTTAATTGCTTCATCAGCAACTTCACCTGTATTGTTATAAAACCTTGAACATATATCTCCTACTGCTGACTTCTTGAGTCTTGTTTTCTCTTCTTCATTTAAAAATCCAAGTTTAAATAATAGGGATGAATCTCTCACAGTTCCAACTGTGAAAATAGCTATGTCAACTTGTCTACCTTGTTCTAAAATTGATTTGATGTGTCTATCTTTTTCAACCATATCTTTCACTTCTTTGACATCAAATATTACAGGTAATGGTAAATCACGTGGAGTCGCATTATAAGCTTGTGCAAATCTTTCAAGTATTTGATGACTTCGCGTATCTACGTGTGAAAAGCTGATTCCCCCTTTCAACTGTATGATGCCTATATCTTTCAAATGACTTTGCTCTAAATATTGAGACACTTGATACATCGTTTTACCCCAACTAATGCCAATTTTATCTCCACTTTTCACAATTTGAGTTAAATATTCTGCAGTTCTTTTACCAATTGCACTTTGTATATTTAAATAATCATTGTATGATGCATGTTGAACGATACAATCCTTTAAATTATATTTCGACTTTATGAGTGAGGCTAAACTTTCAGCATCTTCATATGGGTCATCTATCTTAACCGTTACAAATCCATGATCTTTCGCATGATTTAATAATCTTGATACTGTAGGTCTTGAAATATCCATCTTTTTAGCTATTGCTTCTTGACTCATTCCTTCTTGATAATAGAGCTTTGCAATTTTGATACTATCTTTATTCTTTTGTAAATCCATCCCTATTCACCACTTTCTTTCACTCTTATCGTACAAAAATTCGCAAAAAATTGAAACAAATGTTATCTTTAAAATGAAAAAACTTTTATATTTGAAGGAGAAGATAGTTATGACTCAAGGGACACCACATATTCAACCAAATGGTGTGAAAATTGCAAAAACAGTACTAATGCCAGGGGATCCATTACGTGCTAAATTTATCGCTGAAAATTTCTTAGAAAATGTTGAACAATTTAATGATGTAAGAAACATGTTAGGTTACACAGGAACTTATAAAGGAAAAGAAGTATCTGTAATGGGTTCAGGTATGGGAATTGCTTCAATTGGTATTTATTCATACGAACTATATAATTTCTTTGATGTAGATACAATTATTAGAATTGGTTCATGTGGTGCGATGCAAGAAGATATCAACTTATATGATATTATTATTGCTCAAGGCGCTTCTACTAATTCACACTATGTTGATCAATTCAACATTCCTGGTTATTTCGCTCCAATTGCAGATTTCGGATTAGTTGCAAATGCTAAAAACAAAGCAGACGAAATCGGTGCAACAACTCATGTTGGAAATATTTTATCAAGTGACATTTTCTACAATGCTGATACAGAAGTAACGAGCAAATGGTCTAGATTAGGTATCCTAGGTGTAGAAATGGAATCTGCTGGATTATATGTAAACGCAGCAGCAGCAGGTAAAAAAGCTTTAGGTATCTTTACAGTAAGTGATCATTTACTAAGAGACGAAGCTACAACTGCAGAAGAAAGACAAAACTCTTTCACACAAATGATGGAAGTTGCTTTAGAAATAGCTGAATAATAAATAAAAGTGGCTGGACAAATTAATTGTCTCAGCCACTTTTATTTTATGCCGCATGCTTCTGCTACGACTTCTACGATATGTTTTACTTTAATTTTTTCTTCTAATCCTTCATTTTTTACACCTAACAACATTTGTAAGTGACATCCTGGATTAGATGTAATAATTAATTGCGGTTCTACTTTTGCAACATGCGTCATTTTTCTATTTAATATTTCCATTGATGCTTCATAATTTACAATATTATATATACCTGCAGAACCACAACAAATATCTTTTTCTGGTAAAATTTTATATTCTAGTCCTTTAATTTGCTGAATAATTTTCTCTGGTTCATTAAATACATGTTGAACGTTTTGTAAGTGACATGATGGTTGATAAGTTGCTCTAGTATGGATTGGTACATCTAAATTCAACTCAATATCATCTAAAATGACAGATATATCTCTTACTTTATTAACAAATACTTCTGCTCTATCTTTCCACTCTTCATCATTTCTCAATAAATGATCATATTCTATTAAAGATGCCCCACAACCTCCAATAGCATTTACATAATAATCTACATCATATTTTTCAAGTGCTTCTATATTTAGTTTAGCTAATTTTTTTGATTTTTCCATTTCACCTGCATGATGTTGAAGTGCGCCACAGCATGTTTGCTGTTTAATTTCTACAACTTGAATATCATGTGCTTCTAATATTTTTATTGCTAAATCATTAATATTTGAGAAAAATGCATCCATCATACAACCTCTAAAGAATCCAACTGTCGTTTTCTTAGTTCTAAATGGATTTTGTATATTAGTCTTTTCTTTTTTAACGGGTGGTAATATCGATGCCATTTTTCCTAGTCTTTCAGGCAATACATCCAATGCTTTTGTCTTACTTATAATTGTAGATATTAATGGTGAATGATACAATTTCAAACCTTTATACATGGCGTCTAACATATAATTACGTTCTAAAAATATAGACATTAATTGAGTGTCTAATTTTTTATTTCTGTTTTCTCTTAATACTTCAACCGCAGATTCATAAATATCACCATACTGTACATTAGTTGGACAAACCGTTTCACATTGTCTACATCCTAAGCATAAATCTATAGCTTCTTCTAAATCTTTTAACTCTGCTTTTCCTTCTACAGCATACTTAACTAAATTAATTCTGCCGCGTGGCGAATGTTTTTCTTCTTTCATCGTTAAATATGTAGGACAAGATGGTAAACAAAATCCACACTGAACACAATCAAAAGTCGCATCATATTCCAATTTATCAATTAAATTAATCATCATGGACTAACACAAACCTTTCATTCTCGTCTGGGAATATTTTGCCTGGATTCAAACGATTATTTGGATCTAATGCTTCTTTTACATCTTTCATAAATTTCATACCCGCTTCATCAAATTCATTGTACATAAACGGTTTTTTAAATAATCCAATGCCATGTTCTCCACTTAATGTGCCACCTAATTTTAATGCAGCTTTAAATATTTCAGCAACTGCTTCTTCAGCACGTTTCATTTCTTCAGGTTTGCGTTTATCAGTAATAATATTTGGGTGTAAGTTACCATCACCGGCATGACCAAATACAACTAAATTTAAATCATAAGTTTGTCTTATTCTTTCTATTTCTTCAAAAAATGCAGGTATTTGGCTAACTGGTACGCTCGTATCTTCGCTAATTTTAGTAGGACCAAATTTTACAATCGCAGGTGATACAAGCTTTCTCACTTCCCATAATTCTGATGCTTGTTTCTCATTTTGCGCAATGAGCACCTTACATCCAGGTAATTCTGCACACGTTTCTTCAATTATTCTCATCTCTGCTTCTAAAGCTAAAGGATGTCCATCCAATTCTACTAATAATACTGATTCAGAATCAGCAGTTACATTCTCAATTGGATGTGTTGATAAAACTGCATCAACACAATATTTGTCCATTATCTCAATTTTAGAAGGTAATATACCAGATCTTAAAATTTTAGAAACAGCTTTTCCAGATGTAATAAAATCATCAAACTGCAGCATAGCTGTCTTAGTATCTATCGGTTTAGGAATTAGTTGTAAAGTAGCTTTAGTAATAATACCTAGTGTTCCTTCCGAACCTACAATTAATTTAGTCATATCATAGCCTGTTACATTTTTTACAGTACGACCCCCACAATGAATCACATCTCCATTTGCCGTTACGACTTCTAATCCTACAACGTAATCTTTCGTTACACCGTATTTTAAACATCTCGGTCCACCAGCATTTTCAGCTAAATTTCCACCGATTGTAGATACTCTAGAACTTGAAGGATCAGGTGGATACATTAGCCCATACGATTCAGCTACTTTATGAATCTTTTCAGTTATAACACCTGGTGAAACTTCCATCATTAAGTCATTCTCATAAACTGTTATTTCATTGTCCCACCTTGAGAAATCGAGCACAATACCACCATATACAGCAAGCGGACCCCCACTCAAGCTCGTACCACTTCCTCTTGGATAAATTGGGACATCATATCGATTACACAATTTAACAATATGAACAACTTCCTCCGTAGACATAGGCTGACAAATAATATCAGGCATAAACTCTCCGAAAGAAGCATCAAAACTATAACTTGAAAGATCAGCAACTTCTTTAGAAACACGACCATCATCCATATGTTTCTTTAAAGCTTCATAGAGCTCCTCCATGTTATCCCCCCTGTATAAAAAATTATTATTCTATTAATGATATCACTGTTTTTTATAATTTTCATTTCAAGTGAATGCGGTTACAAAATATGTAATGAAAAAGAGTGGACCAAGAATGTCTTATATAAGACATTCACACTTCTTTCGACTTGTGTGAATATATATGACCTATAAAAAAAGCTGAGACAATTAATTTGTCTCAGCTTTTTGAATACACTCTTTTAACTAATATACAATTTTATTAATGATTAGCCTAAGAATGATTTTAACATCCAGTTATGTTTTTCAAGACTTGTTACCATAGCTAATAACATATCACCTGTCATGTCATCGTCTAATTTTTCTGCTAATTGGATGCCTTCTTCTAGTTGTGCAATTACTGTTGTAAAGTCTTTAGATAATTGTTCAACCATTTGATTAGCTGTTAAGTTTTTCTCAGCTTCTTCAATTACTGACCATTCTAATGCTTCTTTCAATGTTGCTATTGGATTACCTTCTATTGCTAATATACGCTCAGCTAAGTCGTCTATATATACGCTTGCTTCATTATATAATTCTTCAAATTTTGCATGTAGTGAGAAGAAGTTTGGTCCTTTAACATACCAATGATAATTGTGGAGTTTAGTATATAATACTGTCCACTCTGCTACTTGTTTGTTTAATACTTCGATTACTTCTTTATTGTTTGTCATTAATTTCCACTCCTCTAAAATTAATATCCTTGATTACAATAATTATTATATTATAATAATTCTAATCTGTCAATGTTTTATACCTAGTTATTTATAATTATTATAAATAAGGAAAAGAGAGAAAAAAAGAAGGTATAACCTTTATTAGGCTAATACCTTCTTTCCAAATGGATAAACATTTATTTAGCTTTTTCAAGTGTTAGTGGTACTTTAATTTCTTTGTCGACTTTCTTACCATCCATCAGTTTGATGATAGAGTCTACAGAAGCTTTACCCATTTTATCTGGTTGTTGTGCGACTGTAGCATCAAGTTTACCACTTTTAATTGATTTCATTGCATCTTCATTACCATCAAATCCAACGACAATGATATCTTTATCTCCAATAGCTTCTATTGCACCAAGCGCCATTTCATCATTATGTGAGAAAATTGCTTCTACATCTGGATGTGCTTGTAAAATATTTTGAGTTACATTCAATCCTTCTGCACGATCAAATTTAGCACTTTGCTTAGCAATAACATCAAGTGATTTGTCTGCTACATCATGGAAACCTTTACCTCTTTCTCTTGTTGCACTAGCTCCTGGTACACCTTCTAATTCAGCTACTTTAGCCTTTTTACCAAGTTCATCTAGAATAAATTGACCACCCATTTTACCACCTTCTACATTATCAGAAGCGATAAATGTAGCGACATCTCCTTTATCAACAGATCTGTCTAAAGTAATTACTGGAATACCTTCATTGTTAGCTGATTGCACTGAACTTGAAATAGCACTTGAATCAGTTGGATTGACAACTAAATAGTCAACTTGTTGCTGAACTAAATCTTCTATATCATTAGTTTGCTTAGCTGAATCATCTCTAGCATCTACTACTTTAACTTTCATACCTTGTTTCTTCGCTTCTTTTTCAATACCATCTTTAATAGAAACAAAGAATGGATTATTCAATGTTGAAACACTTACCCCAATTGTAACTTCTGATTTCTTTTTATTTGTCTTTCCTTGATTACCTTTTTTCAATGGTGATTCAAGTGAACATGCTGATAAAAATAACATGGTAGTCATTAACAGGATTAAAATTTTCTTCATTTGTTTCTCCTCACTTTAATTGATTATTTTTTTCTATCGATTAAGACTGCTATTAAAATAACAATACCTTTTACAACTTGTTGATAGAACGATGATACGCCTAGTAAATTTAATCCATTATTAAGTACACCAATAATAAGCACACCAATTAGTGTTCCTACGATACGACCTTTACCTCCAGTTAAAGAAGTTCCGCCTAATACCACTGCAGCAATAGCATCTAATTCGTATGATGTACCTGCAGTTGGTTGAGCTGAATTTAAACGTGAAGTTAAAATTGCACCAGCTAATGCTGACATTAAACCTGAAATACCATAGATTAAAATTTTCACTCTATTTACTTTAATACCAGAAATTTTTGAAGCTACTTCATTCCCCCCGATAGCATATGTATGTCTACCGAATGTTGTCTTTTGTAAAATAATTGCTAATACGATAAATACAATGATCATTGTGACTGCTGGTACTGGAATTCCGAAAAAGTAACCTTTACCAAACAGTTGGAACATATAACTGTCGCCTAAACTTGTTATTGGATTACCATCTGTTACAACGAGCGTTAAGCCTCTAAATATAGTCATAGTAGCAAGTGTTGCAATAAATGGTGCCATGCTACCGAATGTTACTAATATTCCATTAAATACACCTAATAAGAATCCACCTAGCACACCAACTATGAGTGCAACTATTGGATCTAAACCGCTTGTAATTAAAATGGCTGTGAAAGCACTTGATAAAGCAAGTATAGAACCGACAGATAAGTCAATTCCACCAGTTAGAATAACAAATGTCATACCAAATGCTATTAACCCGTTAATAGAAACTTGTCGTAATAAGTTCAATAGGTTAGATAAATCTAAAAATGCTGAGTTCATAATACTAATTACTACTATTAATAAGATAAGTCCTATAAATGGAATGATTTTTTCGACAAAAGATGTCTTAGCTGTGATTTGTTGCATGTAATTCCCCTCCTGTAGCTAACGTCATAATATTTTCTTCTGTAATATATTCGTGTTCAACTTCACCTTTAATGCTACCCTCTTGAACAACAATCACGCGATCACTCATACCGATTACTTCAGGAAGTTCTGAAGATATCATAATAATTGAAACACCACGTTCAGTTAATTCATTCATCAGTTGATAAATTTCTCTTTTCGCACCAACATCAATACCTCTAGTCGGTTCATCTAAAATCAATATTTGAGCTCCTGTGCCAATCCATTTTGCTAACACGACTTTTTGTTGATTACCACCTGAAAGTGATGAAACAAGTGCTTTGCGATCAGTCTTAATATTTAGTCTTTTACTAATTTGGTCTGCAAATACATGTGTTGATTGCTCTTTAATAAAGCCTTTATTTGAAAAACTTTTCAATGACGGTAATACCATATTATGTTCAATTGAGAAATCTAGAATTAATCCTTCGTCTTTTCTATTTTCTGTAATTAAACCTAAACCGTGTTTCATTGCATCTTCCGGTGTTTTTATGGAAACGGATTTGCCTTTAATTTCAATATCTTTATGGCCTTTATCTATTCCGAATAGACTTCTCATAATTTCTGTTCTTCCAGCACCCATTAAACCACTAAACCCAAGTATTTCTCCTTGTTTCAATGAAAACGATATATCTTTAATACCTTGTACATCATTACTGAGTGACTTCACTTCCATAACAGTTTCACCTGGTGTCACAGTTCTTTTTGGAAATTGTTCAGTTAAATCTCTGCCCACCATTGACTTAACAATTTCATCATAATTTGTATCTTTAGTCTCTTTATACAATACGGTTTTACCATCTCTCATCACTGTTATTTCATCTGAAATCTCAAATATTTCTGCCATTCTATGAGAAATATATACAAATGAAACACCTTGCTTTTGTAGTGTCTTAATGAGTTTAAATAATTGTGTGATTTCTTTATCCGTCAAGGCGGCTGTTGGTTCATCCATGATAATTATTTTTGCATTTGTCATTAAAGCTTTAGCAATTTCAATCATTTGTTGTTCACCAATAGAACATTTGCCAGCAACTTTCTTTAATGAAATGTTGAAATTCAATTTTTCAAATACTTTTAAAGCTTCTTTTTTCATCTTTTTCTCATTTAAAATGCCAAACTTATTTTTCATTTCCTTACCGATAAATAAGTTTTCAAGTACAGTTAATTCTGGCCAAATATTTAGCTCTTGGTGAATAAATGTAATACCTGCATCTTCTGACATTTGCGCATCTTTATATTCTACGTTCTTATTTTGAAATTTAATTTCACCTTTATCTTTTGCATGAATACCTACAAGAATTTTCATCAATGTAGATTTTCCAGCACCATTTTCTCCCATAAGTGCATGGACAGAAGCTTCTTTAAGATTAAAGTCTACACCAGTTAATACTTTATTTTGGCCAAACGCTTTATGTATTCCAGCCATTTCTAACATAGAACCCCTCCTTTAAAATAAAACATCACTTTCTAAAATGACATTTGCAAATGGTGTTGCTTCTCCTGTTCGAATAATAGCAACTGTATTTCGTGTCATTTCTTTAAACTTCTCATGTGATATATATTCTTTTTCTACATCACTTTGATTAACTTTTTTTAAAAGCTCTGGATTATCAGATTTAATTTCTTCTGCAAAAATCATTTTTTGTACTGCCATATGTTCTAATACCAGTTCGTAAACGCTTTCAAAACTTGGTACACCAAAAGACAGTGCTAAATCTATTTTACGTACGCCTTTTGGTATAGGTAATCCACAATCTGCTATTACAATTCGATCAGTATGTCCAAGATCACTTAATACTTTTGATATTTCGCTGTTTAATATCCCTGTTTTATACATTCCATTCTCCTTTAATATCTTCTAACGTTGGCATTCCACCTTGAGCACCCATTCCCGTAACTGAATAACTTGCTGCTAAATTAGCAAACGCTAAAGCTTTTTCTAAGTTGTATTCTTTCTGTAATGCAACAGCAAACGCACCGTTAAATGTATCGCCAGCACCTGTTGTATCTTTTACATCACGTTTAAATCCATCTACTTGAACTTTTTCTTTACCATTATGATAAACAGCACCTTTATCACCTAAAGTTACAATCAATTTCATAGGATAAGCTGAAAGTGCATCATCTAAATCACCTTTGAACATTTCATCACTTTCTGTTTCATTTGGAGTTAAATAATCAACTTTTTCGATAATCGATTTATTGATTTCTCTATAAGGGGCTGGATTTAATATTGAAACTAAACCATTTTCTGAACAAAATTCTACGACATATTCAACCGTTTCACTCGGTATCTCTTGTTGTAGCAATACAATATCTCCTTCAGTTAAAGTTTCTAAATGTTTCTTTACAAAATCAGGCGTTACTTCATTATTTGCTGAAGGAACAACTATAATACTATTGTCTTGCTCTGATAAAGTAATATGTGCAGTACCAGATGGAACATGTGTAACGGGTTCCACACCATCCACAATAACATGATTATTTTTTAAATTTCCATATATTTCTTTACCAAAATCATCTTCACCAATTCTACCTACCATTTGTACTTTTTCACCTAATCTTGCTGCTGCAACTGCTTGATTAGCACCTTTTCCTCCTGGTGTTGTAAAGAAATCGTCTCCTAAGATTGTTTCACCTTTACCTGGTCTTTTAGAAGCTGAAACGACTAAATCTATAGACATACTACCAATTACTGTTATCTTCTTCATATTAATCTCTCCTTGTTGATTGTCTTTCTACTAAAGTTACATCTAATACTTGATGATGTTCTCTTTTTTTACCTTCTAATTGCTTTATCAATTGCTGACATGCCTTTTTACCAATTAAATATGCAGGTTGATGTATCGTAGTTAAACTTGGCGAATACGTAATTGATAAAGGTATATCGTCATAACCTACAACTTGTATAGCATTTGGTACATTGTAATTATAGTTATACAGTATGCTCATTACTTTAAATGCACCAACATCATTACTACAAATTATACTATCTATACTATATTCTTTAATCATATTAATTAATTCATCGTCAGATAGTTCTAGCTCATTTGCAGATATGTAATTTACTTTAGCGTGATCCAATACTGATTTAGCTCCATTAAATCTTTCTCTAAATGATTTATAATTTAAATTTTGTTCTAAAATGAGAACTGATTTAGCTTTTCCTTTAATTATCACTTCAGCTTGAAGCTGTCCGCCTTTAAGATGGTTCGTTTCTACAAATTCGTGATCTTCATATACACGATCTAATAATACAAATGGCATATTATAAGATTTAAAAGAATCAAATGTTTCCTTGCTTGAAAGTTGTGATGCTATAATGCCACTACAATTATGTACATTAAAAGTGTTTAAGTACGCAAGCTCTTTCTCATCATTACTATCACCATTGCCTAAAATAATATGATAGCCCTTAGCCATTGCTTCGTCTTCAACACCTCTTGCAACTACTGTAAAAAATGGATTACTAATATCAGGAAGTAACAAACCAATCATTTTAGACTTGCGTTTGTATAATGTCCTTGCTGTTTCATTTGGACTATAATTTAAATCTTGAATTGCTTTATCAATTTTATCTTGAGTTTCTTTTTTAACATAACCACTTTTGTTTAATGCTCTAGATACAGTTGCAACCGATACTCCTGCATATTGAGCAACTTGTTTAATTGTTGCCATACTTCAACTTCCTTTTGTGTAACCGTTTACACAAAAGGATACCACGCTCTAATTATTTATGCAATATCAATCTAAAAAATATTTTCTTTCTTCAATTGTTGGCAACTTACATTCATTTTTAAATTGTAAACTATGTCGAATTTTAGCAAATAAGTCATATCCTGCATTTCTAATAAATCTCGGAACAAATTTTAACGACCATCCAAGTAATTGATAATTTTTAATATTTTTTAATAAATGTATAACTGCATCTGATTTAATATATACATCTTTACCATCCACAACTACAATAGAATCTATATTTTTCAAATCTGGTCTTACATTAGCTAAATTCTTTCCATATTCTCCTTCTAATTGAGCAAACTGAAATCTAGAAGAAATCTTATGACCAATTAACCACATAACCGCTCTGTTACAATATCCACAATCACCATCATAATAAACAATAGCCATATCATTCACTCCTATATCTATTTCTTTAAAAGTAACACTACATTATTACAAATAAAACCGAGACGAATTGTATCGTCTCGGTTTCTATTTATGTAGCTTTACTAAATTCTTTATATTCTTCTTCGTTAATAGAAATGACCTTAAATCCTATGTATCCAAATATTATCGATATAACTGGAACTGTATAATTGAACACTGCATACAAACCATATTCTAATACATTTACATTCAATGTTTGTGCGATAAATACACCACATGTATTCCATAAGAAGAATACCGAAGTGACAGTACCACCATCTTCTAATGCTCTAGATAAGTTTTTAGGATGTAATCTTCTATCTAAGAATGTTTTGATATACATTCTTGATGGAACTACAATCGATATGTATTGTTCTGAACATGAAGCATTTGTTCCTATACACGAAACAATAACTGATGCAATAAGACCGCCAGTTCCTTTGGCTACTTTCAATATTTGCGTGATAATCGATTTCAACATACCTGAATATTCAAGAATACCTCCGAATGTCATTGCAACAATCGTCATCGAAATGGTATAGAACATGGATTCTAATCCACCTCTATTAAATAATTCTTTTACTAAATCATTTTTAGAATCGAGTACATACCCTGTCTGTAGTGTTTGAACACTATCATGAAGACTTCCACCTTGTATAAAGATTTGTGATAAGAAACCTAATATAATACCTACTACAAGTGCAGGAATTGCTGGTACTTTTAATGCAACTAAAATTATAACGATAACTGGCACTATTAATAGCCAAGGTGAAATCGTGAAGTTATCTAACATTTCAGAGTTAATACCATCAATTTTTCCTTGATCCATATTAGAAACTGAAAATTGTTGTCCTAAAATAAAAAATACAATTAATGAAATGATTACTGCAGGTACGGTTGTATAAAACATATGTTTTATATGCTCAAATAAATCTGTACCCGTTAAACCAGCTGCTAAGTTTGTAGTGTCTGATAGAGGACTCATTTTATCGCCAAAGTAAGATCCTGAAATAATAGCACCAGCTATCATGCCAGCAGGTATATCCATACTCAAACCTATACCCATTCCAGCTACACCTACTGTTGCCATTGTTGACCAACTACTACCTATTGCTAATGAAACAATTGCACATATAACAGTTATCGTTACTAAAAATAAAGAAGGTGTTATTAATTTTAAGCCATAATAAATCATTGTGGCTACTATACCCCCACCTATCCATGCTCCGATAATTAATCCTACTAAAATTATAATGACAATAGCAGGTAAAGCTAATCTTATACCTTTATACATCATTTCTTCTATTTCTTTCCAACTAAAGCCATGATAAAAAGCTACGATTGCTGCTATTGCAGTACCTATCATAAGTGGAATATGTGGTGCTTGTTCTAATACAACTACTGTAAACAACATACTAATAATCATAAACAAAAAAGGAACAACTGCCCAAATGAAACTTATATTATTCTTAGATAAAGACTCATTTTCCATCGAGAAACCTCCTTGATAATTAAAGCGCTTACATTCCCAATTGTATTATTTTATTTTTATTTATTCAACACTATATTTACATGGACCTACAATAAATTTATAGGTCCATGTATGTACATCATTATTAATCTTCTTTAAGCATTAACAATACTTCTTTCATTATTATATTAAACTCTTCTTTATATTCATCATTAAAACGTATTATAACAGCTCTTTCATCAGATTTTAATCGATTTTTTAATATATATTTTTTCTCAAATAGTCTCTTTATAGCACGAGCCGATTTATTTTGTTTTATATAACCTTTTTCGATTGCATCTTTAAGATGTACCTCTTCCACTTCATTCAACTTCATTAAGAAGAAAAATTCGTGTTTCTTTAGACCATACTTCTGTTCAATAACTAAAAAGATATTATCAATTTTATTTTGGTAGTCAAAGAATTCGGAACATGCTGTGATTGCCTCTGAATAAGATTGAGTCTTCATAGTCTGGACCTCCTAATTAATAGTTAATTAAATTATCTTAAAATAATTTTAACACAAAATTAAATAACATCAATATGGAATTTAATAAAATATTTGACATTTTATGTATTTTTTAGTGGTCAATTTGCCAACCGTTATGAGTTACTCACAAATTCTATATATGAA